>JAXJQF010000064.1:0-13982 GCA_036311285.1 Ruminobacter sp.
CAGGGAAATTAGAAGGTATGAATAATAAAATTAAAGTAGCAAAAAGAATTGCGTACGGTTACAGAGATGAGGACTATTTCTTTAGACTAATTAGATACCAGTCCTCTCTCTCAATCCAAAAAAATCCGTGAAGAGCCATTTTTTTATTCATATTTTTATAATTTTACTTATTTATAAAAAAACCATTAGAATAATCTATTCTAATGGTTAGTTCATGATTTTATTTTTGCTTAATATAACTTTAGATATAAAAGTATATCTGTTAAATTAAATCCAATCTTTTAAAGTGTCCTCGAACTTTTGGATATCATCAGCATGTTGTAAAGTTAAACCAATGTTATCTAAACCGTTTAATAGACAGTATCTTCTGAATGAATCTAATTCAAAGCTAAATGTTAATTCATTACATTTAACTTTCATGTTTTCAAGATCGATAGTAATCTTTTGACCTTCATTTTTGTTGATTTCTTGGTGTAGAGCATCAACTTCATCAGCTGTTAGCTTAACTAATAACAAACCATTATTTAATGAGTTGTTATAGAATATATCAGCAAAGCTTGAAGCAATGATTGCTTTAAAACCGTAATCCATTAATGCCCATGGTGCGTGTTCACGGCTTGAGCCATTACCGAAGTTTTCTCTTCCAACTAAAATACTTGCACCTTGGTAACGAGGGTAGTTTAAGATAAAGTCAGGGTTAATTTGAGTCCCGGCTTCATCTAAATATCTCCAGTCGTTGAACAGGTGTTTACCAAAACCAAGTCTTGAAACCGCTTGTAAAAATTGTTTTGGAATGATTTGGTCTGTATCTACATTTGCAGAATCTAGAGGAACTGCAAGACCTTCATGACATGTAAATTTTTGCATAATGACTCCTACAATTCTCTAATGTCAACAAAATGGCCTGCGATTGCAGCTGCAGCAGCCATAGCAGGGCTAACTAAGTGAGTTCTTGCACCTCTACCTTGTCTTCCTTCAAAGTTTCTATTTGAAGTAGAAGCACATCTTTCACCAGCAGGAACTTTGTCGCTGTTCATTGCTAAGCACATTGAACAACCTGGTAAACGCCATTCAAAGCCTGCTTCGATAAAGATTTTATCTAATCCTTCTTGTTCAGCAATATCTTTTACTTCTTGAGAACCAGGAACTACGATTGCAGTAACGTGAGGAGCAACCTTGCCACCCTTGATCATGTTAGCAGCAGCTCTCATGTCTTCTATTCTGCCGTTTGTACATGAACCAATGAATACTTTATCAATTTTCACATCTGTAATCTTAGTATGAGCCTTGATATCCATGTATTCAAGAGCTTTTATGCATGAGTTCTTTTCAATTTCGTTTGTGAAATCTTCTGGTGCAGGAATTAAATCGTCAATATACATTACTTGACCTGGGTTTGTGCCCCAAGTGATCATAGGTCTAATATCTTCAGCCTTTAATGTAACAACAGCGTCCCAATGAGCATCGTCGTCAGACTTTAATGTCTTCCAGTATTCTACTGCTTTATCCCAAATTTCGTCTTTTGGAGCAAAAGGACGACCATTTAGGTAATTGAATGTAGTTTCATCTGGAGCTATTAAGCCAACCTTTGCTCCCATTTCAATAGCCATGTTTGAAAGAGTCATGCGTCCTTCCATAGTTAATGCTTTGATCGCATCACCACAGAACTCAACTGCATAGCCTGTACCACCAGCTGTTCCTAATTCTTTACAAATAGCAAGGATAATGTCTTTTGCACTTAAGCAATCAGCTAATTTACCAGTTACTTCAATTTTCATGTTCTTTAGACGAGCTTGCTTAACAGTTTGAGTAGCAAGAACGTGTTCAACTTCTGAAGTACCGATACCAAATGCTAAGGCACCAAATGCGCCGTGAGTAGCTGTATGAGAATCGCCACATACTAAAGTTGTACCTGGTAATGTAATACCTAATTGTGGTCCAATAATATGAACAATACCTTGCCATTTATGTCCTAAACCGTATAGAGGTACACCAAACTTTTCACAGTTATCGATAAGTGTTTGCATTTGTACACGAGCTAATTCACCACATGCACTGATTTCACTTGATAATGTTGAAACGTTATGGTCCATTGTAGCCCATGTTCTATTTGGTCTACGAACTTCACGTTTATTTACGCTTAAGCCATCAAATGCTTGAGGACTTGTTACTTCGTGTAAAAGGTGACGATCTATATATAGAATAGGTGTTTCACCTTCATTAGCACAAACGATGTGTGCATCATATAGTTTGTCGTATAGAGTCTTAGCCATTTTTAGATTTCCAATACTTTTTTAGCAATTAAATCACCCATAGCACTTGTAGATTGTACTTCGTGCTTGCTTGTACCACTGGCCATTAAGTCACCAGTTAAATAACCGTCAGCTAATACTAATGAAACTGCATTTTCAATAGTCTTTGCAGCTTCTTCTAACTTAAAGCTATAACGTAACATTAATGCTGCTGATAAAATTTGAGCAACTGGGTTCGCAATGTTTTTACCAGCGATATCTGGAGCAGAACCACCAGCTGGTTCATATAAACCAAAACCTTCTTCGTTTAAGCTTGCACTTGGTAACATACCCATAGAACCAGTAATCATTGCGCATTCATCAGATAAGATATCACCGAATATGTTGTTACATAATAGGATGTCAAATTGAGAAGGGTCTTTTACTAATTGCATTGTTGCGTTATCAATGTAGATATGTTCAAGCTTAACTTCTGGGTAGTTTTTGCTGATTTCAGTAACAACTTCTCTCCAAAGGATTGAGCTTTGTAATACGTTTGATTTGTCTACTGAAGTAACCTTTTTAGAACGTAACATAGCTGATTCAAAAGCAATCTTAGCGATTCTTTCGATTTCATAGCGATGATAAACTTCTGTATCGTAAGCTACTTCATCTTTACCGCTTCCTTCTCTTCCCTTTGGTTGACCAAAGTAAATACCACCAGTTAATTCTCTTACGCAAACCATATCAAAACCTTTGTCTGAAATGTCCTTACGTAAAGGAGATAATGAGTTTAAGCCTTGATGAATTTGAGCAGGGCGTAAGTTACAGAATAATTTGAAGTGTTTTCTTAAAGGTAATAAAGCGCCTCTTTCTGGTCTTTGATCTGGAGGAAGATTGTCCCACTTTGGACCACCTACAGAACCAAATAAAATTGCATTAGATTCTTCACAAGTTTTTAATGTTTCTTCTGGTAATGGACAACCACATTCATCGATTGCTTTACCACCAATGAAACATTCCTTTAGATTAAATTTAACATCAAATTTTTTTTCAATGGCTTGTAATACCTTGATTGCTTGTTCCATCACTTCTGGACCAATGCCATCACCTGGTAATACAGCAATATTATAACTTTGAGACATGCTCTAATTCCTCGATATTTAAAATTTATATGTTGTTACTTGCTTTCTTTTGAGCTACAAGTTTTGCTCTATAAATACTATTACATGCATGGATCATAGCTTGAGCTGATGATTGAATAATGTCAGTTGCTAAGCCCATTCCATGGAATACTTGACCTTGGTGTTCAACAATAATGTCTACTTGACCTAAAGCATCTTTCCCTTGGCCTTTGGATTTGATTTCATATTTCTTTAAGGTTATGTTATAACCAGTCATTTTGTAGATACACTGATATACAGCATCAACAGGACCGTTACCAGTAGAAGCCTCAGTTACAATTGTTCCACCCATATTTAACTTAATGCTAGCTGTAGGGATAACATTCTTGCCTCCACTTAATACAGAAAGGTGTTCAATCTTAAATTGTTCTGGTTCTTCTTGAATTTGGCTGAAGAACAACAATGCTTCAAGATCGTAATCAAAAACCTGTCCCTTCATATCTGCTAATTCTAAGAATTTAGCATATACAGTATCTAGATTGTATGAATCTTCCTTGTAGCCCATTGCTTCAAGTCTATGTTTTATAACGTGTCTACCGCTTCTAGCAGTTAGATTTAAGTTATTTGTGTTGAAACCTACACTTTCAGGGGTGATGATTTCATATGTATCCTTGTTCTTTAATACGCCGTCTTGGTGGATTCCAGAACTGTGCGAGAAGGCGTTTGAACCTACAATAGCCTTATTAGCAGGTACAGGCATGTTGCAAATTTGACTTATTAATTGAGATGTTTTTGCAATTTCAGTTGTATTGATATTTGTATGACAATTTAACAATTTAGCTCTTGTCTTGATTGTCATTACAACTTCTTCCAATGAAGTGTTTCCAGCACGTTCACCGATACCGTTTACTGTACATTCAATTTGTCTAGCACCATTCATAACAGCTGATAAGCTGTTAGCTGTTGCCATACCTAAGTCGTTATGGCAGTGTACACTTATAATAGCCTTATCAATGTTTGGAACTCTTTCATATAGATTCTTAATAATTCCACCATATTCATACGGAAGAGTGTAACCAACAGTGTCAGGAATATTAACAGTTTTTGCACCAGCATCGATTGCTGCTTCAACAATACGGCATAGGTTGTCTAGTGGTGTTCTACCAGCATCTTCACATGAGAACTCTACGTCTTCAGCTTTGTTTCTCGCGTACTTTATGGATCTAACTGCCATTTCAACTACATCATCGAAGTTTTTATGTAGCTTATCCTTAACGTGTACGTCAGAGGTTGCGACGAAACAGTGGATTCTGTAGTTTTCACTGTGTTTTAAGGCTTCATAAGCTGCATCGATATCTTGTGGAAGGCAACGAGCTAACCCACAAACTGTACTCTTTTTAATAACTGATGCGATTTGCTTTACAGACTCAAAATCACCAGGAGATGAGAATGGAAAACCAACTTCCATTACGTCTACGCCCAAGTTTTCTAAAGCTAACGCAATTTGTAACTTTTCTTTAAAAGAAAGGCTTGCCGCTAAGGCCTGTTCACCGTCACGCAAGCTTGTATCAAAAATAATAACTTGTTCTGACATATCTCCTCCTTAAGAGAAATTAATAATGTTTTGTATAAGTGAACTATAAATAAAAAACCCATGCTTTTTGCACGGGCTATATTATTAATGCTTTTAGGATAATAAAAAAGGTTTCTTAATAAGCACTACAAACCCGCTCTACATACATCGCAGAGTAAGAGGAGTGATAATAAACTAAAAGAAACTTTTTTCATCTTTGGTTCTACTTTTAAAACATCTTTCAATAAAAACTAATTCTAGTCGTATATTAGCAACTAATGTGCTATTAGTCAATAATTAACAAGTAAATAAATGGTTTATAAAATAGAAAAAATGACATGTTTGTTTTAATGTTGATAATATGTAAAATTTGACAAAAATCACGTTTTTGGTGATAATAAACAACGCATGAAGAATTGATAAGAAATGACATCATTAATAAATCAAATTTTGTTAAATTTTTTAAAAAGTTTTTCTTATTATTTTAGTTAAAATTATGTAACTTTACTATTAAGTCTTTGTGTTTAAATTGTGTGGCGTAAGCTTTCATATGTTTATGGTAGCCTCTAAATTTTTATAAGCAACATTTGGGGTAGTTGTATAAAAATACTGAGGTTTGAAAAGTGTTTTATACAGCTATATTTGAGTTATGCTTTCGTTGATTGTCTGTAATGATATTAGCTTGTGCATCAAGTTAAAAATAAACATTGCATGAAAAATCAATTAATCTTGAGAATACTTTGTGGTTTTGTCTATTTTAAATTTATCCACTTAAGTTTATTTATTTTGCTGTAATAATTTTCGATAACAGTAGGTAACTCTTGATTATTTAAAGTATCTAAAGTATCTAGCGTTATATGTAGCTTAATAACTATATATTAGTTTTTTCAATTAACAATAGTAGGTATAGGTACATATGTTTAGAATTTGAAGATAACATATTTCAAAGGTATAGAGTCACAAAATTAGAAGCATATAAGAAGCTTATAGGTGTAAAAATTTCTTAACGATAATGGAATTTTATGAGTAATATTAAATTAGATAATGATTATTTAAAGCAAATTGAACAAGAAATCGATAAGCTTAAGTCTCAGTGTGATAAAGAAGATATAGATAACAGTGATAATATGTTATTTGATAACTATATTAGTGAATCAGATGACTGTTTAACAGATGAAGAACTTTATGATGAATCTGAAATAGTTTCTACATCTAAAGTAGAAAGAGATAGTGATGTTGTTTTATTTGAGGATTTAAACCTTCGTCCAGAAGTGTTAAGAGCTATTAAGGACTTAGGATATGAAACACCATCTCCAATACAAGAAAAGTCAATTGCTCCTTTGTTAGAAGGGAGAGATATTATTGGTCAAGCTCAAACAGGTACTGGTAAGACTGCAGCATTTTCGTTACCTTTACTATCTACAGTTGATATTAAGGCAAAGGATATTCAAATTCTAATTTTAACTCCAACTAGAGAGTTAGCTATTCAAGTTGCAGAAGCTGTGCAATCATTTGCTAAATACTTACCTAAGTTTAATGTTTTACCAATTTATGGTGGTGCGTCGTACGATACTCAAATTAAGGCTTTAAATAGAGGTGTGCAATTAGTTGTTGGTACACCAGGTAGAATCATGGACTTAATTGAAAGAGGTAAATTAAGACTTGAAGGTTTAAAGGCTTTAGTTTTAGATGAAGCAGACGAAATGTTAAAGATGGGATTTATCGATGATGTTGAATGGATCATGGATAGATGTCCTGAAAACAGACAAATTGCATTATTTTCTGCAACAATGCCTGATGCTATTAAGCGTGTGGCGACAAAGTACTTAAATAATCCTACAGAAATAAAGATTGCGTCTAAAACTACAACAGCAACAACTGTTAGACAACGCTATTGGTTAGTGTCTGGTTTACATAAGATTGACGCGTTAACAAGATTATTAGATGTAGAACCATATGACGCATTATTAATCTTTACAAGAACAAAGACAGAAGCTGAAGAGCTTGCTTCTAAGCTTACTGCTCGTGGTCATGCTTGTGAAGCATTACATGGGGATATTCCTCAGAAAATACGTGAAAAGATTGTTGATAAATTAAGAAATGGGCAATTAGATATTCTAATTGCAACTGATGTTGTTGCAAGAGGTTTAGATGTTGAACGTATTACTCATGTAGTTAACTATGATATTCCGTATGATCCAGAGTCATATGTTCACAGAATTGGTAGAACAGGTAGAGCAGGAAGAACAGGAGACGCTATTTTATTTGTGTCGCCAAAGGAAAGAAGAATGCTTCGTTTAATCGAGCATACTACAAAACAACCAATTGAACCAATGAAGATGCCAACAACTCAAGATATCAATAGGCATCGTTTATTAGCATTTAAGAACAAGATTTTAGGTGCGTTAGAAGATGATAATCTTGAACCTTTTGCACAGCTTATAAATGAAATCTTAGCTGATGATGCAATAGAACCAATTGATTTGTGTACTGCACTTGCTAAGCTTGTTCAAGGTGGTGAACCATTGTTCATTGATGAATCTCAACCTGAACCAAAGCAAAAGTCATTTGAGGAATTGGGGGTTAGAGATAGAGGTGAGCGTAGAGGAGAGAAAAAGAAGATGCCTTCTTCTAGAGCAGAGCCTTTAAAGGATTTCCCTGAAATACCAATGTTAAGATACCGTGTAGCAGTTGGTTATAAGGATGGTGTAAAGCCAGGTCAAATCGTTGGTGCAATTGCGAACGAAGGTAATATTGAAAGTAAGTATATTGGTAATATAGATATCTTTGAAACATTTGCTACAATTGATTTACCTGATGGTATGCCAAATGAAGTTTTACAAGTGTTAAAGCAAGCAAGAGTTTGTGGTCGTGCTTTAGAAATCAGAAAGTATTATGCTGATAAGGATGAAGGTGGAAATTCGTCAAGAAGCGGTAACTCAAGATTTAAGGATAGAGATTTTCATCGTTCAGAACGTAACCACAAGATTTTTGATATAAAAACTGAAAAGCGTTCACCAAGAAACTCTAAGAAAGATGATAAGTCTTCAAGACGTAACCGTCGTTCTAAGTAGTGGATAGCTAAAAAATGCTTAAATGTACCAGATAACAACAAATGAGCATGTTTTTATAAAAGAATTAACGTCAAATTGCGATTTTTAATTTCATAATTTTAAAAATTGTAAGATAATGAAGGTTCTCTGTTAATTATTATGCAAGATCCTCCTGCCGTGAAAGGTAGGAGGATTTTTTTTAGATATATTTAGTATGTTTAGCAAATTTTTTATTACTTAGAAACAAAATTTCTAATATGCCGAATCGGTCAAGTTTATCTAAAAAATTTGAGATAATATAAAAGTAATGCTTCGTATTTTTTTAAGAGGAGTGAGAGTTGTATACGAGGTGTTAGTCGTTTCTGATTTACTTAAGTAGTTGAACTTTATGTAACTTAGAGAAGACTTAAATTAGTATAATACACTTCACAAAGAGATAAAACTTGATCAAGAGTGTAGCTGATATTAAATAATCATTTATAGCTACGTTTCGTTTCTTTGTTTAGAAGGTGTACTATTATGTTATTCGTTACATTATTATTAGTTGTATTTTGTTTATCCACTTTAACTCCTACAGCTGAATTAGTTAAGGTGAGAAAATAAAATGCTTAGTCTTAAACTTTGTTTGTTCGTTATACAAAAACGGAGTTTCAAAAGGACTTTGTTTTGTATAAGAACAATTATAAAATTTCGGCATATTGCTGATGTAGCACAAATTAAATAAGACCTCTATTTAGAGGTCTTATTTTATATAATAATTAAAGAATTTTTCTTTTGTTTTTCTTCAAAATTATTCACTATTTATAATTATTTTCAATCATTCTCTAATGTGTTTTAATTTGTTGTGTTAAAAATAATTAAGTAAATAAAAGTGTTATTATTTTCTAAATTTGACATATATAAAAAAATAGGTTTGGGAAACATGGTATTTTAGCTAGTATTGTTTGATTTAAGTTGAATATAAAACTCTTTTTATTGAAGTTATATCGATAAATAAAATACACAAATTAAACAGTATGAAGAAATGAAACTTAAGTTTTGGAATTGGAGTGGATATGTTTTTAAATTTAAAAAATGTTTTATTGGTTATATCTGTATTGTTCATGTCTCAAACAGTTGCTGCTCCAATTGAAACACAGATAGATGGTGAAGATGTAAAGATTTATACAGGATTTAAGAAAATTGGTGAAATAAGTGACACTAATTCTTTTAAAAATAAAAGTGAAGTAAAAAAAGATTTAGATATTGATTCTGAAGCTAAGGCAAACACAGAGTTAGAAGGTTTAGCTGTAAATGATGTAGAATCAAATAATGTAAATGATGCTAGTGACGATATTGCAAATGATAATTCTAATATAGCTATAGTTGGTAAAAATATTTACCAAGAAGATTCAAAACCAAGTTTACATTATATAGCATTAGTGAAAGGTAAAAATTCTTCATATTTACTAGGCAAAACTATAATTGTTGAATGTAATGAAGACGCTTCCAATTGTTTAAAAACTGATTTAGCAATTGAACAAGTGTTAAAGCTTGATGATTATATGTATTTGTTAAAAGTAAGAGATTTTAATGAATGGCAAAATGTTATGGAATACTTAAAGAGTGATCCTAGTATAAAAACAATTTCTCCATTTTATGATAAACAGATTCCCGGAAAAGTTTATTAGGAGATAAAACGATGTATTCTTTAAATAAAATAACATATGCAATTATTTGTTCTGCGCTTGTAGCTTGTGGGGGAGGTTCGTCAGGTAGTGATTCATCTACTGAAGAAAAATCAAGCGTAATTATAGAATTTAATGAAATTGTTTTAAGTACTAATAACACTCAAGAAATAGAAGTGAAGGATTTTAAACAAATTATTTCATCACCTATGTTTGGAACAGTAGAAGAAGTTGAAGTTAATTCAAATTTAACTTTAGAAGCTGAACAAGATTCTGAATCAGAAGGAGAGATAGTTCCTGTTCCCCAAATTATTACAAAATTAGTTTATAAATTTGATTTAAATAAATTTACAAATCCTAGATATGCGCATGAAGGAAATAACTATGGTGAGTATGATAGTTTTGTTTATGAAACAGTGGATGGCGTAAAGCATGAAGTGAAGTTAAAGCTAGTAAAAGATCCATTTCTAACTCACCAACATTATATTCGTAATGTTGGTCAGACTAAGGGATATGAAGGGCTTTCTTCCAATGAAGTTATTGGTTATGACATAAACGTTTTACCATTGTATAAACAAGGATACACTGGAAAGGGAGTAATTGTTGGTGTTATCGATAATGAACTTGAATTTGTTCATGAGGATTTGAAAGATAATGTTCTAAATGAATATTCAATTGCATTTGATAAGGAAAATGAAGAAAGCGTTAGCCGTGATACACGAGAATATAGTGTTTTTCATGGAACAGGTGTAACAGGTTATATTAGTGCTGTTGGTAACAATGATGTAGGCATTAGAGGTGTTGCTTATAATTCTAAAGTTGTTGGATTTACTGATAAGAATTTAACACATTCGGCTAAATCAATTTTAAATATTATTGAACATAATGATACTAAAATTAACAAAAAGATAACTGTTGTTAATCATAGTTTAGGAGTTGCTTATCCTCTTTACATAGAAGCGTTTATCCCCTCTTCGATTTATTCTTTGTTGAAAGTATATAATATAAAGTTTATTCAATCAATAGGTAATAGCTTTAGTAAAACATTTTATCCAATGAAGGGACATTCTGCTTTTAATTCATATGGGACATATTGTTCTGGATATGGGCTTAGCTGTTCTACTAGTCAAATTGGAACATCAAGTGTTAATACAGATAATATCGTTGTTGGAGCTTTAGAACCAAGTGGAAAAAAAGCCTATTATTCTGCTACTGGGTCAAATATTTGGGTTAGTACTATAGGGGGAGCTATAAAGAGAACAGGAATATCTCAGGTTTCTTATGGCACTCTTAGTACAGATCAAATGGGTAATAAAAACGGTAATTCCGTTAAAGCTACAGGTTGTAATGATGATTTTTTCGGGTGTAATTATGTAAAGGATAATGTAGGTACCTCAATGTCTGCTCCAATTACAGCTGGAGTAGTTGCTTTAATTGAAGAAGCTGTGCCAAATTTATCTGTCTATCAAGTAAAGTATGTTTTAGCCAAAGGTGCTAAATATAATGATAATATGAATTATGATGCTATAGAGGTTAAGAATTTTAATGCCGAAGCAAAAGTTACCCCTGAATTAGGTGTAATAACAAATAGTGCTGGTATGAAATTTAGTAATTTCTATGGTTTTGGTGCAATTGATGCTACAAAGAGTGTAGAACTTGCAAAGAACTGTGCTAACGATGAAGATTGTAAAAATAGAAAAAATTACTCTTCTTTAAAAACAACAACATTGACTAAGCAAAATTGTTCAATGGATAGCATAAGAAGTAAAGAACATTTTTATCAGTATACATGTACCTTTAAGCAATCAAGTGAGATTAAATCAATAGAAGGCGTTAATTTTGATTTAGCGACTTTAGTTTTTAAAGATGACTTAGATGAATGTGCTTCACATACTAATTTTTATAATGATTATACCAATAAGGTTCATGGACCGTTTCAGCTATCTATTACATCTCCAAATGGAACAGAAAGTATTTTAAAACCTTATTATGAGTTCCATATTGGTTCAGAGAGTTCTAATATTCCTTTTTTATCAAATGCATCATATTTAGAATCAAGTTCTGTTGGAGATGTATGGAAGGTTAATGTTATTTCATACTGTAAGTTAGATATTAAAAAGTCGTTTAATGAAAATACTATGACGATTAAGGGGTTTAATTACTAATTAGATGTAAAATTAAAATCCATAAAATTATCCAACCAATTTTGAGTGCTAAATTTTTTAGTATAAGCTATCAATTTTAGGTTGGATAATTTAAAAATGGATTTTGTAATTACTTTTTTTATTATTTTTATGAAATTCTCTTTAATCTAGCCATGTAGAAACCATCTCCACCTTCAGAAGGCATAATTTGACGCTCTTCCTCTAATATAAAGTTTGGACTCTTTGCTAAGAACTTTTCAATTTGCTTATGGTTTTCAGACGGTAATATGCTACATGTTGAGTAAACTAAGTATCCGTCAACCTTTAACATCTGTGAATAGTTGTCAAGAATACTTTCTTGAATCTGAATTAGTTCCATAATTGATTGAGTGCTATCAATCCACTTTGAATCGAAGTTTCTTTTTAATACACCTAATCCTGAGCATGGTACATCTAGAAGAACACGGTCAGCTGTGTCTTTTAATCTCTTAATAACCTTCAAGTTGTCAATGACTCTTGTTTCAATATTAAAAGCACCAGCTTTTTTAGCTCTATCCTTTAGAGCTTTTAGCTTCCATTCTTTGTTGTCCATTGCGATTAACATGCCTTTGCCTTGCATTAATGCACTTAAGTGTAATGTTTTACCACCAGCTCCTGCACAAGCGTCAACAACTCGCATGCCAGGTTTAACATTTAAGAAAGGAGCGATTAGTTGTGAGCCTAAGTCTTGTTGTTCAAACCAACCATCTTTAAATGCTTGTGTTCTAAATAATGCTGCATTACCAATAATTTCTAAGCAATCAGGCGCGGTGTCTATTGCTTTAGTTTTGATCTTGCTAGCAGTTAAACTTTGTGCAAGCTTTTCTTTTGAGGTTTTGAGAGTGTTGGTTCTAATGTATCTTTTAGGTTCTTTACCTAATGAAACTTTTTCATTATCCCAAGCGTCACCTAATTCCTTTTTACATAATGCATCGATCCAAGCTGGGCATCCGTATTTTAAATTAGGGATTTCATCTGCTTCTTGCATTCTTTGTTTAGCAAGCTTTACATTGAAGTCGTCACAATCTTTTAAATCTTTTGGAACAGGCCATTTTCTAATAATATGTAGAGCACATATTAGTTTATTGATGTGTTTTTTGCCGTCTTTAACCTTGTGGTATCCTGCAACATAGGTGTAATAGTTAAGACGTCTAATTAAGTCGTTAACAAGATTAACAATCAAGGATTGTTCATCTGTTTCTAGCTTAATCTTTTTAAAGTGATTTGCGTATACTTGATCTAGTGGAAGGTCTTGCATAAAGCATTCATATAATATTGAGTTTATTAAACGTATTTTGAATGAAGATAGAGAATATGAAGCCATGTTAATTTCCTTTTAAACTTCTAATAAATCAAGGTTATATTGCGTATTATATCCTATCTTAATTATGTTAAAAAGATAAAATAACATGTCATCATATAAGATGATTTGAATGCTTATTAATAAGTTTGATTTTAGTATTTAGAATTTACTTTCTTGTAATTATTCTTCGTCAGTATCATTACTTGAGCCATAGCCTAGGTTTTTAAGAGTGTATCCGTCTTTTGTTTCCCATACATCTAGGCCATTTCGGTTGTTGCCAGCTACTAAGCTTGCTGCAAAGCTTGCACTTGAAAAAAGATAGTTTTCAGTTAAACGATAGCAATTATGTTTCTCATCAAAAATAAGCTTTTGACTGTTAATCAAATTGTCTCTTAATTCTCTTACTGGACCTCGTAAAGAATTTGCGTAATGATACGCAATTAAAGAACCTTCTAATAACATAAAAGAAGGTCTGTTTTTTTTACCAATAGGGAAACCTATTGCACTAATACCTTTAACAGAGAAATAGAAGTTTTCTTTTTCATCGAGATTTAAATCTTCATTGAAAAAGTTTTTTAAGCTTTGAAGCTCTTGGAATAATTCAATTGGAACGATTGCATGTGTTTTTACATTGTCACTATTAACAACAAATGTAATCTCATCATTTATTTTGTTCATTTTTGTCCTAATAATCCTAAATTATTTATCTCAAGTTTCCCACTTGAAAAATACAATCAAATCTAGTCTCCAAGCGAGTTAGATGCTCTTTAACAACTTATATTGACTTTTTTACTTAGAAGAAAACTAGTTAGAGATAAAGGTTGAATCTAAGAGAAAAATTTGTACGA
>JAXJQF010000065.1:0-6461 GCA_036311285.1 Ruminobacter sp.
ATTATTATAATAATGATAGAATACAGCAAAAATTAAAAGGCAGAACTCCTAGTGAAGTAAGAAATTCTGCCTTAAAATATGTATAAGTTTTATTTGTTCAACTTATGGGGTGCACTCCAATATTAAAGGAACTTTTTTAAACTATAATTTAAACAATAAATACTATTGGTTAAATGTACTTACATAACTAGTAAAACTTTCTATATCCATTGGCCTAGAATAATAGAATCCTTGAATGTTTTCAATCTTAGACGATAAAAGAAAAGCCCTATCCTTCTCGTTTTCAACCCCTATTGCTGTAATAGTTCCCTTAAATTCATTAACAATCATTACAAAGATATTTAACATCTTCTTCGACGTTTCATTATCTGATATGTTACAAATAACATCCTTACTAATCTTAAATTCATCAATTTGATAATTAGCAATACTATTTATATTAGAAGCATTTGCTCCAAAATCATCTATTACTACCTTTACCCCTAATTCCTTAATCTTCTTTAAGATTTCATTAGACGTATTATAAAGCTTTGTAAATACAGTTTCCGAAAACTCTAATTGTAAATATTCTGGCGAATAATTAAATTCTTCCAATAAATTCTGAAGCATATTCACAAAGTCTTGATTTACAATCTGTTTATATGACATATTAACAGACAATGGCAACATCTTTCCTGCCGCCTTACTAATTTCTGAATTAGTCTTTAGCGCTTTTCGTAAAACCCAATTACTTATTTCAACAATTAAATTACTTTCATCAGCAACCCCAAGGAAATCTAAAGGAACTAATGTACCTAAGTTCTTATTCTCCCAACGTAATAAAGCCTCATATCCTTTAAGTTCTTTTCCATCTAAGGATAATTTAGGTTGATACTCTAAATAAAACTCTTTTTGACCTAAAGCCGTTTGAAGTTCAAGCTCAATTATATTCTTCTTAAAGTATCCTTCCCCAATTTCTTTTTCAAAAATCACATATCTCTTTTCAGGATTTTTCTTAGCATATGATAATGCTATGTCAGCCATTCGAATAAGACCTTTATAATCTTTAGAATGATCTGGGTATACTGACGCACCAACAAAGAAATCAACTCTTATGCTGTTGTCATATACACTATAAACATCCCTTAATACTGATAAAATTGATAATATCTCTTTCTTTATAAAGTCATCTGTATCATATTTTGGAACAACTACAGTAAATTCGTCACCACCAAATCTACCAACCAACAAACCTCTATCTTGAGAATAACGTTTAAGCTTTTCAGCAACACACTTTAATATCTCATCTCCAACCACATGACCGTATGTTTCATTAATATGTTGAAACTTTTTAATATCAATTAAGAAAATTGCTAATTTATTACCGTTATCTTTTGCTGCCAACAAACACTTATCAATCTCAATTGAAAGATAAACTCTATTTGGTATACCTGTTAAATAATCATTATATACAATATTGTTTAGAGTTATTTCTTTCTTCTTTACAGCTGTTACGTTAAAAGAAATACCTCCTAATGCATATAACTCATCGTTTTCATTAATTAGCGGGAACTTTATGGTTTCATACCATAGACCAGACTTTTCATTTTCCTTGTATCTATATACCTTTCTTGAGTTTATTACATATTCATCATCTCTAACATATCCCCTTGCAAGTTTTAAAGGAGATATATCATAGTCTGTAAGGCCGTATAACTCTTCACGAGGGCAATCAAACATCTTAGCGTAATATGAATTTACCCATGTTAATTTTAAATTTTTAGTTTTAAACCAAATCGGATAATGAATCAAATCACACAAGGTCTGAAAATTAAAAACCTCTGTTTCTAATTTCTTTCTTTTTGAATATTCTTTATATAAGACAAGTGATAAAACTACTACCACTATCAATAGCAACAAAACTAAAGCTGACAATATCACCAATTTAATCACCGCTTGTTATTTAATATATTTATAATTTTATAGTTAGTTCTATTTGAATTTTTACATATTTTTTTATCTTTATCCATCATTTAATTCTAACATTGTTATATTTTTATACATCACTCAAAATAAATAATGGAGAATGATTTTCACTCTCCATTATAAAAACTAATTAATAGATAAAATTGAGCAAATAGCTAGGGAAATTACATCATTCCGCCCATGCCGCCCATACCACCCATGCCCATATCAGGAGCAGCAGATTCCTTCTTTGGCATATCAGTGATCATACATTCAGTAGTAATCATTAAACCTGCGATTGATGCAGCGTATTGTAATGCACTACGTGTAACCTTAGTTGGGTCTAAAATACCCATTTCTAACATGTCACCATATTGCTCAGTAGCAGCATTGTAACCATAGTTACCTTGACCACGCTTAACTTCATTACATACTACTGACGCTTCTTCACCCGCATTAACAACGATTTGACGTAATGGAGCTTCCATAGCTTTTAACGCAACACGAATACCAACATTTTGATCTTCGTTATCACCCTTTAAATCTGCTAAAGTAGAAGCTACTCTTACTAAAGCAACACCACCACCAGCAACAACACCTTCTTCTACTGCTGCACGAGTTGCATGTAAAGCATCATCAACACGATCCTTCTTTTCCTTCATAGCAACTTCAGTAGCACCACCAACCTTAATAACAGCAACACCACCTGCTAATTTAGCAACACGTTCTTGTAACTTTTCTTTATCATATTCTGAAGTAGATGTTTCAATAGCTTGACGAATTTGAACAACTCTACCTTCGATAGCGTCTTTTTCTCCATAACCATCGATAATTGTAGTGTTATCTTTTGTCACAACTACTCTCTTAGCACGACCTAAATCGTTAATTGTTGCAGCTTCTAACTTCATACCAATATCTTCAGAAATAACTGTACCATTTGTTAATACAGCTATATCTTGTAACATTGCCTTACGACGGTCACCAAAACCTGGAGCCTTAACAGCTGCAACCTTAACAATACCACGCATATTGTTAACAACTAATGTTGCTAAAGCTTCGCTTTCTACATCTTCAGCAATAATTAATAATGGCTTACCAGCTTTTGAAACGCCTTCTAATACTGCTAAGATGTCACGAATATTTGATACCTTCTTATCAACCAATAAGATATATGGTTCATCAAATTCAACCGTAGCACCTTCTGGCTTATTAACGAAATATGGTGATAAGTAACCTCTATCAAATTGCATACCTTCAACAATATCTAATTGATCTTCAAAGCTCTTACCGTCTTCTACAGTAATAACACCATCACGACCAACCTTTTCCATTGCTTCAGCAATTAAATTCCCAACTGATTCATCAGAATTAGCACTGATTGTACCTACTTGAGCAATCGCCTTAGAATCTGTGCAAGCTGTCGATAACTTCTTTAATTCTTCAACAGCAGCGTTAACACACTTATCAATACCACGCTTTAAATCCATTGGATTCATACCAGCTGCTACTGACTTTAAACCTTCGTTAATAATTGCTTGAGCTAAAACTGTTGCTGTAGTTGTACCGTCACCTGCTGCATCATTAGCCTTAGAAGCAACTTCTTTAACCATTTGTGCACCCATGTTTTGGAACTTATCGTCTAATTCAATTTCCTTTGCTACAGAAACACCATCCTTTGTAATAACAGGTGAACCATAAGTCTTATCTAAAACAACATTTCTACCCTTTGGGCCTAAAGTAACCTTTACCGCATTAGCTAAAACATTAACACCTTCTAACATCTTAACGCGTGCGTCATTTCCAAAAACTACATCTTTTGCAGACATCTTTATATTTCCTAAACTATTTAAATCAAATATTATTCTTCAATTACAGCTAAAATATCAGTTTCAGATAAAATTAATACTTCTTCGCCGTCTAACTTTTCTTTCTTGCTTGCATAACCTTCGTTAAACACAACAACATCACCAACCTTAACAGCCATTGGTTTAACAGTACCGTTATCTAAAATACGACCAGTACCAACTGCGATAACTTCACCTCTAGTTGATTTATCAACAGCTGAACCAGTTAAAACGATACCACCTGCAGATGTTGCTTCTACATCTTTACGCTTTACAATAACACGATCGTGTAATGGACGAATTGTCATAATGCTTTTAAATAAAGGCTCTATCCTTTATTCCTCCGTAAAATTATGAAAAATTACTCAAACTTATTTATCTAATACACTACATAGGGGCATATATTGATATATTCAAGACTTAAAAATAAAAAAATTATTATATTTATGAAAATTGTTCAAATCATTGTCGAATACAATTACTAATTTTAAAATTTTCAATAGCTAAACTCTATTTTCAACGTGTTTTTATAAAATATGTTAAAATCTAGACAACTAGAGGATAACAAAATGACAATTAAATCTGAAAATTTATTAAGTATAAAAACACTCAAACCTTCATCATTAACTCCATTATCTCTTGTTCTTTTTGTATTATGCTTATTACTCTTAACACATAATACATATGCAACAGATAATCTTAATGAATATCCACATAACTCTAGTAGCAGTACAAACATTAATAATATTAATAGATTTAATGACAGTAACCTAAGTTACACAAGCCTAAATTCTAATAACCTAAAAACTAAGAAGTACCTAAAAGCTGATCAGGCATTTACTTATATAGTTAATCAAGATAACAAAACAGTAACTATAGACTTTATCATCGCTCCAAAATATTACCTATATGTTGAACGTTTCGATTTTAAAGCAAACAATAATGAAATAATAGATATCACGCTTCCAGAAGGTATTGAACATGGTGATGAATACATGGGCTTGTCACACATACTTTTTAATAACGCAAGCATAAAACTACAATTAAAAGATATTCAATCAAATGCAACAATCACCATGAGATACCAAGGTTGTACAGAGGGAATGTGTTACCCTCCAATCTTTAAAGATATCAACTTACAGGTACCAGATAACAATAATATTCATAATCCAATATCTCAGAAAACTGAAACCACTGAGACCAATATTACTTCAAATATTATTGAAAACAATACTTTTCAAAAGATTGAACCAACAAGCGAATCTCATAAGCTGTATCATGATATTAAATCTAAAAATATATTCTTAGGACTGCTTGCTTTTATTGCTTTTGGTGTTTTATTAGGTTTTACTCCTTGTGTTTTCCCTATGTATCCAATATGGGCGAGTGTTATACTTGGCAACAGAAATAAAACTCCTAAAACAGCTCTTATTTACTCATTCATCTATGCACAAGGGATAGCAATAACATATATGCTTATAGGTATATCTATTGCTGCAATCGGTGCAAAACTTCAATCATATTTACAAAGTCCATATTTTTTAATTCCATTAAGCGCTTTATTTATAGTACTTGCCTTATCTATGTTTGGATTATTTGATATAACATTACCAAGTAAATTTACTAACAAATTAAATGACAAATCTTCAAAGATCCAAGGAGGTTCTGTTATTGGTGTATTCTTAATGGGGGTTATCTCTGCCATTGTTGCGTCACCTTGCACCACAGCACCACTGGCTGGTGCCTTAATGTTTATCATACAAGATGGCTCAATGCTTAAAGGTGGCTTATATTTATACTTTTTAGGAATAGGTTTTTGTTCTCCTTTATTCATTCTTGGCATTCTTGGTCAAAAATTTATGCCTAAAAACGGAACATGGATGATTACTATTAAAAATATATGTGGTTACATTCTTTTAACAGTACCTATATTCATTCTAAGTAATACAGTATCTACAGAAATAATAGTATTTTACTCTAGTGCTATATTATTTATTTTTGTTAGTTTTATTTTAATAAAGCTAATCTCATTCAAGAAACTTATTTCAACAACTGTTAAATATACGATAATTTCAATTGCTTTTACACTAAGCTTAGTTAATAGCTATATAATTATAAACAATCAAAATAATGATAATCATGTTAATTCTTTAAATCAATTTATAACTATAAACTCAATTGAAGAACTGCATCAAATTTTACAAAGCAATGACAAAGTCTTACTAGATATAAGAGCTGATTGGTGCACGTCATGTAAAGAGTACGAAACTAAAGTATTTACAAATCAGAAAATTATCAATAAATTTAAAGAATACCGACTTCTGAAATTAGATATTACAGAAAGTAACGATTTAAATGAAAAAATTCTAGAAAAATATAAAATCGTTGGAGCTCCTACAATTATCATTTTTGATAAGACAACAGAAAAACAACGAATCAATGGCTTTTATGTAGCTGAAGAACTTATTAAATTCTTATAAAACATAAAAACAGAAAGAGCAGTTTAAAACTGCTCTTTCTTTTTAGTCTTTTAAATGGCTCTTCACGGATTTTTTTGGATTGAGAGAGAGGACTGGTATCTAATTAGTCTAAAGAAATAGTCCTCATCTCTGTAACCGTACGCAATTCTTTTTGCTACTTTAATTTTATTATTCATACCTTCTAATTTCCCTG
>JAXJQF010000066.1:0-3897 GCA_036311285.1 Ruminobacter sp.
CAGGGAAATTAGAAGGTATGAATAATAAAATTAAAGTAGCAAAAAGAATTGCGTACGGTTACAGAGATGAGGACTATTTCTTTAGACTAATTAGATACCAGTCCTCTCTCTCAATCCAAAAAAATCCGTGAAGAGCCAATTATTTTCGCAGTCTTATCATTATCAAGAGTCGTTATAGCATCAAATAAAGATTGTGAACGCTCAATTATAGGCATGGAATTAAACCATGGTTGTGCTTTTACTATAGAAGAAAGAGCTGTTCTTATTTCTTTATTAGGAACATAAGCTAGACGATAGTCTCCTCCGTCATCTACGCAACCTAGATAACCAAGACATACAAGTAATGAGAAAATGTCATCTTTAGTTTTTATTGATACCATGTCATTTTGGAATGTAGTACAAGAAAACTGTATGGAGCTTCCTTCAATTAGATGGATAATATCGTCCTTAATTCCATCAAAATTCATGTTAATAAGATTTACAACTTCTTCATTGGAAGATGTTCCACTCCAGTAACTGATACATTCATTTCGACTGATTGCTTTACACACCGAGTTAGGATTATATATATCAATACCGTTGATTTGGTATCCCTCGTACCATTCCTTCAAATCATGATGTGATACTTTACAATCAGATGTTCTTGAAATCTCTGCCACTTCATCTTCAGTAAACCCAAAGTAAGGGGCTAAATCCCCTGAAGATAGCATGTTGAATTCATCAAAGTTGTTTAATGCAGATTGGGAATTATATTTTTTGATAGGAAGAATACCAGTAAGGTAAGCTAAAGCAAAACAGGCCTGACCATCATCTGATTTAAACAAACCGCGAAGAAGTTCTATAAACTTTTCCTGTAGTGCATTTTCGTTTTGAAATTCTCTGTATATCAGATCCCATTCATCCATAATAAAAATGAACTGTTCTCCTGTATATTTGCATACTACTTCAAGTGCTGATAATAATGACTTCTTTCCTACTAAAGGCGCCTTTTCTATTTGTTCAGCATAGTTATTGTTTTCTTTTAGTTCTTGAATAACCATATATTGTAGAAAATCTACAATATCATCGATGTCTTTGATATAAAGTGCTTTATCTGATTTGTATGAAATATATTTATCTTTTATGGAATTCACATCGATGTAAATGACATTGTATTTGTTTAGGTGTTCTGCATAGTTCTCGTCTTTAAAAATTTTTAGATCATCAAAAATCTTTTGTCCTGCATATCCTTTAGAATAATATGCAGAAAGCATGTGAGCAGTTACAGTTTTTCCAAATCGGCGGGGACGTGTTACAGCCAAAAAGCGGTTATCTTCATTCAATCGTTTATTTGTTTTTTCAATAAAATCAGTTTTATCAACGAATAAATATTTATTTTTTCGATTTGCAAGTCTTATAAAGCTGTTTTCTTTGTCAGGATTTAGAATATTTCCCATGAATTTTTCCCCGAACTGAATACAATCAACGGACATTTTATCACATAACTGTAATTTTATCCGTGACAATAAACAATTATCCGCGCTATTAGTGTGTTAACTATATAACTAATATCAATATAAGTCTCATTTGGCAATAGCAATTGGTGTTGAGACAGCAAATTTAAAGTATTCGACATCCTTTATAAATTTCTATACATTAATGGCTAAAATAAAGAAAGCTATAGCTGAACAGAGAATAGAATAGATTATAAAATCTATTATTAATAGATGAAATAGGATACTTGCCAACAGATAGAAATGCTCCATATGTGTTCTTTCAGTTGATTGCATCACGATATGAAAAACATTCTACGATTTTTACTACTAATCAACCATTTTCTAAATGGGGAGAAGTGTTTGGAGACAATGTTATTGCATCAGCAAAAGTTTACCGTATTATTCATCATTGTGAAATTATTAAAATTACAGGACAACCTTATCGTATAAAAGGAAAAATTGAATTAACAAAGGAGGAAAATTTATAGTCATATTGAGATTTGCGAAAATATACATTTTTAAATTAACGTTTACAAGAATTGCGTACGGTTACAGAGATGAGGACTATTTCTTTAGACTAATTTAATACCACTCCTCTCTCTCAATCAAAAAAAATCCGTGAAGAGCCAAAAAAAATTCCACTAACACTACATTCTTTCTGTCTTAAACCTTGATAAAGAACTCATGCTTAAAATTCAAAACTTTACCAAAAAGACCGTTAAACATATAATTTCGTTATCTTAATATTATATTATGTTGAAAAAATTTCAGTCCAAACAAACCAGGTTCAACTATCAAGATGAGTGCCATAACAGAAGAAGAAGTAATGAATGTAGTTCACCAGCTTATTGCTGATGGAAAAATCGTTAGTCTTAACAAAGTAAGAGAAATCTTACAACATGGTTCTTATTCTTCTATAAAAAAAATTTTAATAAAAAATAAGGTTCTTACTCCTAGAATTGCAAAAACTGAGCAATTTAAAAATATCATTGAAGACAATATAACTCATAACAATGACTTAATAAGAAACCTAAAAGAAAATAAACTAAATCTTCAACTACAATCTGAATTACTTCAGAAAAATATCATTATCACCAAAAATAAAATTGAAGAAGAAATTAAAGTTGCTGTGCTAAATGAAATTGTGTTATTTATTTTATGCAACCATATAAACAATCAAAATATAATAAAAGATGCATGCAACGACTTGGAACTAAGTTCAATTGTTTCAGCAGAACATCGAAGCTTTATTATTAATGAAACAATAGATATGAAAAAATCGCTTATTACAAGTTTCATTAAAACAATAGACATTTTAATTGCTGAAAATAATCTAACCCAACAATCAAACGGTAATAACAACAATGTTAATACAAATAATAACAACAACTTTAACTACAACTCTACCACCAATCTAAACTCAAGCTACACATATAGTTCTAGCACTAAAACAAATACAAACAATACTAATTACAACCATAACATTGATTGCAATATAAATTCACTTAAACACTCCTTTAATGACATAAATAGCTTATATGCCATTAAACGAATGCTTATTGATATATTTGAAGGATTAGACAACCATGGCAAAGTTTACAGATATTGAGTTAGATAACGCTATTAGAACTCTAATCATCAATAATCAAAAGATAACCACCCTTAATGTTCGCAAGATTTTAGGAAAAGGTTCTAATTCTTCTATACAAGCTATCCTACAAAAGAAAGGATACTTAAAGGTAAAAGAAAAAGTAACTACCCAATATACAAGTATCACTAATGAGAATAGTGAAGTTCATAATAACAACATTGAATCTGTTTCTAACTCTGCAACAGAAAACACATCAAACTCTCAGGACTATTGTATTAACGATATATCAAGTAAATTAGTAAAAGAGTTAGAAAAAGACAACACTACTCTAGTAAATCAAATTCAAACATTAGAACAAACAAATGACATCTTAAATAACAAGATTCTAAACGCTATCGTTAAACAAAATGCTATATCTAGTTATTTAATTGATAAACTATTAAACAACCACAACTCTACAATGCCTGAAGATTTAGTCAATACCTTTAAAATATTACTGCACTTAACAGCAAAGAAACTACCACTAATAAAAGATAACAATAATATTTACTATAAAGAACATGCAAAAAAAATTACAAAATATATGATTATGTCTAACGACATTTCCAATGACTAATCTTTAGTTACCAATTACTGTTCTTTCATTACAAAATAATATTATATATAAATGAAAAGCCTCATGACAACATGAGGCTTTTGCATCCCAAACTCCCGTCACTCTAGTATCTAATTAGAAAGTATTTTTACTTTTTCTAAATTTTAATGTTTAACTCCTTATTTTATCAACGTTTTTTAATTTCATTTATTGCAAAATCTTTCAATTTAGTATAC
>JAXJQF010000067.1:0-1936 GCA_036311285.1 Ruminobacter sp.
ATTACAAAGTGCTAACGGTACAAACTCTGCAAAAGACAGAAAAGCATTACAAGAAGAAGTGACTCAGTTGTGTTCTGAAATCGACCGTATCGCTAAAGATACTACATTCGGTGGTGAAAAAATTTTAAATGGTGAAGCTGTTGCTGCTAACAACTTATCAATTACAGATGCTACAGCGGCAGCAAAAGGAACTAAGGCTATTTCATTCCAAGTTGGTACAGATGCTAACCAAACTATTGGTATTAAATTATCAATGACAGGTGATACAACAAGTGCTGATAAAATAGCAGCGACTCAAGTTGGTTTTAATATGAATGGTTTTACTGCTGCATTAAAAAGTCAAATAATGATCAAGCCAGCTGGTGGCGGTAATGCTGCTGCTATTAAAGCTGCTAATGTAGTTGCAGAAGGAACAGCAGATAATACAACAGGTTTTAAACAATCAGGTAATTCAATCACATTTGATATAAGTACAGCAGAAGGTGCTCAAAACGTATTAGCAAATATTGATTTATATATTGCTGCTGTAGACTCAAAGAGAGCAGAACTTGGTGCGGTACAAAATCGTTTAGAGTCAACAATTCGTAACCAATCAAATGTTGCTGAAAACGTAAGTGATGCAAGAAGCCGTATTCGTGATACAGACTTTGCAACAGAAACAGCGAACATGACACAAACAAGTATTATCCAACAAGCATCTCAATCAATCTTGAGTCAAGCTAACCAACGTCCACAATTAGCGTTAAGCTTGTTAGGATAATAAAAGATATTTTATCTTTGTCTGTTTATGTAAAATACTCAGTTTGCAAAAATTGGGTATTTTTTTGTTATTAAATTGTAGAAGAAATAGTTCGAATTCTAGAAATTCATTTGGAATACATTTTTATGTATGTACTATTATTTTGAACATAAAATCCTGTTAGATTCTATCTTCATTTCAAGCTTGTTTTCTTCCGAGTCAAAAGTCAATAAAAGTTCTTAAAGAACATTTAAATCGCACGGAAATTAGATTTGATATCATTTTTCAAGTAGAAAACCTGAGTTATATAAATTAATTCAAGAAATATAATCGATATTGATAAAAAATCTGATGTTTTGAGAATTCTGTCATAAATTTTATATGTATTATCTTATTAAAAATTCTCAAAAAAAAAACATTACTATTAAATTAAGTCTTATGTTTTTTTGTGTTATTTAAAATATATTTATTGGTGATTTATGAGTAGTAAGTCTGATTCTAAAAAGGAAATGCAAATAAACGATAAATCTTCTCGTTTAAAGTTCTCTGATGATGATTATGTAGATTATGTATCGACCATAGAAACTATCAATACAAATGATAATTTCATGAATAATAATCAAGAGTATTGGGAACAACGTACAATAAAGCTAGAAAACGAATCTCAGGTACGTGATTACTACGCAGATCCAAAAGCACAACAAGAAGCCAAAGAATCAGCTTTTGAAGGTAAAACAACAGTAAAGGATGCAATAACAGGTCAAGATTTATATAAAACTCAAGAAGAGGCTAAGTTACATTATCCTGATGATTGGGAAAAACATGTTGCAGAGTCGGATCATATTGTGCCTGTTAAACATATTTATGATAAACATAAAGACCATGCTTTTGTTTCTAAAGAAAAAGTTAAAGAAATAATAAATTCTAAAAAAAATTTCCAACAAACATCAAAATCGAATAATGCTTCGAAAGGTAAAAAAACAAATGAAGATTATTTAAATAAAAAGGACGATGTAAGTAAATATCGCAAAGAAACAAGAACTGAACGTGGCAAAAAAATGGCTCTTCACGGATTTGTCGGGAGTCCTATGGTCGACTTATACCTAATCAATGTAAAGAAATAGTCTTCATCTCGGTAGCCATATGCTATACGTTTGGCTACCTTAATCTTATTATTCATCCCTTCTAATTTCCCTG
>JAXJQF010000068.1:0-22775 GCA_036311285.1 Ruminobacter sp.
CAGGGAAATTAGAAGGGATGAATAATAAGATTAAGGTAGCCAAACGTATAGCATATGGCTACCGAGATGAAGACTATTTCTTTACATTGATTAGGTATAAGTCGACCATAGGACTCCCGACAAATCCGTGAAGAGCCATTTATTTAATTCCTTTAGTCTTGAGTGTTTAATTTTAATTGTGTTGATATTTATAGAAATTATGTTTTCTATAATTTTTATTATCTCCACTATTTCTGATAGTGGATGTAAGTATGTGTGTACGATGCATATTATCATATGTGTACGTATTGTGTTAAATATAATGACACAATTTACTAATGTTGTGTTTATATAAAGTAAAAATAAGATAGAAAAAAGTAGATAATGAATAAGATAGAAATAAAAAGAACTAAAGAGATTCTTTAGTTCTAATATCAAGGAAGAGTAAAAATTTAAACTATAAAAACTTATTTTAAATATGTGCAACACAAAGCTTGCATACATTTATTTTTTAATAGTTAACAGATATACCAGCGAAGAAACCGTCTGATTTATATGTTAAATCTAGATCTTCTACATCATCAGCTGATGCGTATATTTTGCGATAACCAGCTTCTACAGAAGCTCCTACGTCAGCAACGTCAAACATTTCCCACGCTAATGCAATTTCTGCATCGTAGAATGCATAGTCACCAATAGCAAGGCCTGCTACATCTCCTTTGAGTGAGATGTCAAATGGTAATTTAATTTCACTGCAAGCATATGGAAGAGGGGCTACACCTTTGTAGTCAATTTTTGCTGAGGTAATACCATCAGTTGCTTCGATTTTAAAATCACCAATCTTTAAATTTATACCGATACCTAATGACAAAATGTCATTGTTTAACACATTGTAGTATGGCGTAACATCAAAGTGACTTAGCTTAGCGTCGATTTTGATATTAGCTTGGTCAGTATAGACTTTATCGTCAATTTTGATTGAGCCGGTAATTGTTGTTTTGGCATCATGCTCTAAATCTGTATAACGAAGTTTAAAATTTGGTAATACTGGAACCTTGTGTTCAACCTTAGCCCAAATTACAGGTTTAAAGTCGTGTTCATTTTTGAAACTGTTGTAATAACCTTCGTATGTACCTCCAACTTTCATATTGTTGTTCCAATAATTTAGACCAACATTTAAGTCTAATAGGTCTGCATGAGCAGTAGTTGTGCTTGCGAATATAATTGCAGCTAATATTACCGATTTCTTTAACATATATTTATTTGATCCCTTGTTAAGCATTGTTTATTAAAACTTCTTAAGTTGATATTTTAATAAAATAACTTTCTAACAGTTGTTATTACTATTGTCATTATTACAGATAATAGATGTTAGTTTGACTCTTAGATATATCATATAGGAACTATTTGAGCTTAGTATAGAGACGGAAATTATTTTGAGAAATGTGTCGTTTATTTAGAGTAAAAAAATATTGTTTTTGTGAGTGAAAGAATATTTTTATCCGTTCGTCGTAAACACTTTGTTCTTCAGTGCGTTGATTTGAAGCACAAACGTAGTAGTTTTATTATACTAACCAATTAAGCGTTAGTTATTCTCAATATATTGGAATTCCACGTCTTTTGAAAAAGCGAGATGTCAAAACTAAAGCATGATATTTTGGTAAAATATGATAAAATTTAGCAACTGTGCAGAACCTTAAATATAAGTATTTAATGTTGTTTAAATTATTCGAAAATACAAAAACATTAACTCTAAAATCTAAAATTTAAGTCTAAAAATAGAAAATACATATGTTAACTAAAATAAATTATCAAACAATCAATAAAAGTTTAGACAAAGCGTTATTATCAGATAAACGCAGAATTCTTAATAAAGCAAAAAAAATATTTGGAAACAAAAATAAAAAAATAGATGAGTCTAATATCTCTCAAGATGATTTAAATGAATTAGCAATAGAATGTGCTTTAGCGTGTGAAAAAGCTCAACTTCGCAATCAAAATATTCCAAAAATTGAATACCCTGATAACTTGCCAGTTAGTAAGGAAAAGGATAATTTAGTAAAGTTAATCAAAGAAAATCAAGTTGTTATTATCGCAGGTGATACAGGTTCAGGTAAAACCACACAATTACCAAAAATTTGTTTAGAAGCAGGTCTTGGTCGTCGTGGTTATATTGGTCATACGCAAACTAGACGTTTAGCAACTCGAACAGTTGCCAAACGCATAAGTGATGAGTTAAAAGTAGAGCTTGGAACTTTAGTTGGTTATAAGATTCGTTTTACGGATAAGGTTTCAGATAATACTATCATTAAGCTAATGACGGATGGTGTTTTATTAACTGAACTAGAAAGAGATAGATATCTAAATGATTATGAAGTTTTAATTATCGATGAAGCTCATGAAAGAAGCTTAAATATTGATTTTATTTTAGGTTTTTTAAAAGAACTTCTTGCTAAAAGAAAAGATCTTAAGGTGATTGTAACTTCTGCAACAATTGATCTTGAAAGATTTAGTAAACATTTTAACGATGCTCCAATAAAGGTTGTAGAGGGAAGAACGTATCCTGTAGAGGTGATTTACAATCCGCTTGATGAAATAGACCTTGATGATGGTGAAGAGGAAATCGATGAGGATGTACTTCATAATGGTATTTTACAAGCTATAAAAATGCTTGAGCATGATTCATACGGTGATATTTTAGTATTCTTAAATGGTGAAAGAGATATTGCTGAATGTGCTGACTTTTTGAGAAAAACTAATCTGAAATCAACAGAGATTCTTCCTCTTTATGCAAGATTAAGTAATCAAGAACAAAATCGAATATTCGAACCCCACACAGGTAGAAGAATTGTGTTAGCAACAAATGTTGCTGAAACTTCAATAACTGTACCTGGAATTAAATATGTTATTGACCCAGGTACTGCTAGAATTAGTAGATACAATACTAGAAACAAGGTTCAAAGGTTACCAATTGAACCTATATCCCAAGCAAGTGCAGATCAAAGAAAGGGACGTTGTGGTCGTGTACAAAATGGTATTTGTGTTCGTTTGTATAGTGAGATTGATTATATAAATAGAAAGCAGTTTACTGATCCTGAAATATTAAGAACTAATTTATCTGCTGTTATACTTAGAATGTTGTCTCTTCATATTGAAGATATATATTCATTCCCATTTATTGAATCTCCTGAAGAAAAGCAAATTAGAGATGGTTTAAAACTATTAGAAGACCTTGGGGCTGTTACATATATTAAGAAGAAAGTATGTAAGGAAAGTTTAACACATAGAAAGAATCGTGAAGATTCTTTAAAAAATAAGATAAACCTTAATGATAATAATCTGCACCAGGAACGATTTGAAATTAAAGAGCTACCAGTCTTAACGAAGATAGGTAAACAAATGGCATCAATTCCATGCGATCCTAGACTTGCTAGAATGTTGATTGAAGCTAATGAACAGCATGCGTTAAAGGAATTGTTAATAATCGTTTCTAATTTAAGTGCTCAAGAAACAAGAGAAAGACCACTTCAATGGAGAGAGGCTGCAAATACTGCTCACAAACGTTTTGATAATGAGAAGTCAGACTTTATTTCTATTTTAAATCTTTATGCTTATTTGAAGGATTTATTAAAAGATAATTCAAATAGTGCTGCAAGAAAAATAATGCGTAAAGAGTTCTTATCGTACTTAAGAATGAGAGAATGGTTTGATATACATACTCAGCTAGAAGAAGCAATCAAAGATTTAGGTTTCAAAATTAATGTTGAGGATGCTACATACGAACAAGTTCACTGTTCATTATTATGTGGTTTACTTGGTTTTATAGGAATGAAATCAATACAGGGACATGAATATGTAGGAGCAAGAAATAATCATTTTTACATATTCCCTGGTTCAGGTATTGCTAAAAAGAGTCCAAAGTGGATCATGTGTGGTGAAATCACAGAAACTTCAAAACTTTATGCACGTAATGTTGCTGAAATTGAACCTGTATGGTGTGAGAAATATGGTAAGGATTTAATCAAATATTCATACAGTGATGAATTTTGGAGTAAAAATCAGGCTGCAGTAATGGCTACATGTAAAGGCGTGTTATATGGGTTGCCAATTATTTCAAATAGAAAGGTGAATTATACAAGGATAAATCCAAGTTTATGTCGTGAGTTGTTTATTCGAGAAGGTTTGGTAAATGGCGAGTTTAATACCAAAGCAGCATTCTTAAAGCATAATTTAGGCTTGGTTGATGAGGTTATAGAGTTAGAAGAAAAGTCTAGAAGAAGAGATTTATTGGTAAGCGATGACGCTTTGTTTGCTTTTTATGACGAGCGTATTCCAGATGATATTGCAGAAGGACGTACTTTTGAGACATGGTGGAATAAGAAGAGTAAGGAAAATAGTACCTACTTAAATTATGATATAGAAATGCTTTTTCAAAAGGATTCTTCTGGAGTAACAGAAGACCTATATCCTAATCATTATGTAATAAAGAACATCCGTCTACCTTTAGAATACAATTTTGATCCAACACAGGAAAATGACGGTGTAACCGTAATTGTTCCTATTAGTGTGCTAAATCAATTAGAAGAAGATGATTTTTTATGGTTGATACCAGGGTTACGTTTAGAACTTTATACGTCACTAATAAAATCATTACCAAAGGTTCTACGTAAAAATTTTGTTCCAGCTCCAGATTATGCTAAGAAGTTAAATGATGAATTAGTGCCATTTTGTGGTCATTTTTGGGAGTTGTTGTGTAAAAAAATGACTAAATACGCTGGAACAATTATTGAAAAGAAGGACTTTGACTTAACTTTTTTACCTAAGCATTTGTCTTTTGTATTCCGTGTTATTGATATAAAGCGAAGAGTTTTAAAGGAAAGTAGATCTTTAGAACATTTAAAGAGTAGTTTAAGAGAACAGGTTAAAAATTCTTTAGCTATTGTTGTAAAAGAAATGCCAAAGCAAGAGGGGATAAAGTCCTGGGACTTTGATTCAATTCCGAAATCTCAAAAGAGAATTCATGGAGGGATGGAAATTATTGCTTATCCTGCATTGAGAGATACTCGGGATAGCGTAAGTATGGAATTATTCGAAACTGCAGAGGAAGCTGAATTTAATATGAAGAAAGGGTTAAATAGATTAATACTTCTATCAATTCCAAGTCCTTTAAAGTATCTAGAGGATAAACTTCCAAATAAATCTAAGCTTGCAATGTATTTTAATGTTGTTGGAGGCAATGTTAAGGAATTTGTTGAAGATTTAGAAATGCTTGCAATTACTCAAATCGTTGAAGAGAATGGCGGTCTTGCTTATGATAAGCAACAATTTGATAAGCTTGTAAATATTGCTAAATCAGAAATATATGATAGAGTCTTGAAACTTGCTATTATAGGTGAAAAGATATTAGTTCGTGCAAATGACTTAAAGAAAGTATTAAAGGGGCGTATGGATTTTTCTACAGCTTATGCCTTTAGTGATATGGGAGCACAGCTGAAGAGACTTATCTGTAAGAATTTTGCAAGTGCAAGTGGAACGTATTACGTTCATTTGGAACGCTACTTAGAAGCAATGCAAAAGCGTATTGAAAAGGTTCATATAGAACCTAATAGAGATTTAATGCAATTAAAGAAAATTCAATCATGTGAAGAAGAATATGAATCTTTATTAGGAAAGTTTGCTGGTAAGGTAATACCACAGGACGTATACGATGTAAGATTTATGATTGAAGAACTTAGAGTGTCATTATTTGCACAGGTTTTAAAAACTTTTTATCCTGTGTCAGACAAGAGAGTTTTAATCGAAATTGATAAACTAAAGAAGCTTCATCATTAATTTGATTAGTTATTTAATGAAAATATGAACTATAAAGCTTAAACTATGTCTTAGTCTTATGTTTTAGATATGACATAATTTAAGAGTGGTAAAAAATATAAAAGGTTATTTTGGTAATCTAAAGGATTTTGTCATCTAAAGAGGAAATAGATACATGGCTAAATGTTGTTATGAAATAAAGAACTTTACTGGCTTCAAGCATTTTTATGAAGAAGATGATATTGATTGTGGTGAGGTAATTAAAGACCTTGTTGCTGAAGGAAAGGGACAAGCAAATTGGTCATGTGATTGTATATATGAACAAGAGTTTTCTAATTTAGAAAATGCAATGAAGGTTCTAAATGAATTAAATCAAACAACCACATGGAAGGATTTATGTATAACTATGATTCCAATTGGTGATGATGGTAATTATGAATTCGAAAAAGAAAGCTTTGTTGTAATAACTCAATACATGAAACAATGTTTAGAAAAGCTTGCAACTGAGTTAGAAAACAATGGTTGGGGCGATGTTGCAGATGATGTGTATGCATTATTAACAACGATTGATCCTGAAAACAAGGAACAAGTTATTTCTTTCGATAGAATAGATTAGTAATATTTTGCTAAAAGTAAAAAATGCAAATATTTCCTATTCGTAGTAAAATACACATCAACTCAGTTTTATATACAAATTTATAAGGAATTTTTAAATGAATGCTTTAGTTTTAGGTCATAAGAATCCTGATACTGACTCAATTGTTGCAGCTATTGCATATGCTTATGTTTTAAATGGTCGTGGTATTTCTGCTACTCCTGTAGCTCAAGGCTCTGCAGCTCCTGAAACTCAATTTGTTTTAGATAAGTTCAACTTAAACGCTCCAGAAGTTGTTTCAAGTGTTGAAGGTAAGAATGTTTACTTAGTTGACTACTCAGATCTTGCTCAAGCTCCAGAAGATTTAACTAAGGCTACTATTTTAGGTATTGTTGACCACCACAAGTTAGGTGATGTTACAACTGATACTCCATTAGAATGCTGGATTCAACCAGTAGGTTGTACTAATACTATTATTAAGATGATTGCAGACTATTATAATGTTGCGATTGAACCAGCTGTAGCAGGTGCAATGTTATGTGCAATCTTATCTGATACTGTATTATTCAAGAGCCCAACTTGTACTCAATTAGATATTGATGCAGCAAATGCTTTAGCAAAGATTGCTAATGTTGATGATTTAGAAGCTTTAGGAATGGAAATGTTTAAGGCTAAATCTAACTTAGATGCAAGCCCACGTGATTTAATTTTCCGTGACTTCAAAGACTTTGATATGGGAAGCAAGAAGATTGGTATTGGCCAATTAGAAATCATTTCATTATCAATGATCTCTCCAGAATTAAAAGCTCAATTAAAGAGTGAATTAGCAGTAGTTAAGTCTGAAGGTCGTGATAGTGCAATCTTAGTCTTAACTGATATCATGAAGGAAGGTTCTGAAATTTTAGTTGTTTCTGATGATGAAGATACAGTTATTAGTGCATTAGGTGCTACAAAGTCTGATTGTATGTGGGTTGACGGTATTATGAGTCGTAAGAAGCAGGTAGTTCCTCCTCTACAAGCAGCTTTCAAAGCATAATAAAATTGCTATAAAATCATAATGAAATAGTGAAAAAGTCAGGCGTATACATACCTGGCTTTTTTATAATACTGTTACATTAAATGCAGATAATCTGCAAAAGCTTGTATAAAAATTTTGTTTCTCATTAGAGGTTTTTATGTCGTTACAATACAAACCATTTGCTCCACTAGTAGAAAAGATCATTAAAGATGGTAAAAGTTTAGAAGGCGGAATATTAAAAGTTGATTCTTTTATTAACCATCAAATGGATCCTACTTTATTGCATTTAATGTCAATTGAGTTTGTTCGTCGTTTTGCGGATAAAGAAATTAATAAAATCTTAACTATTGAGGCTTCGGGGATAGCTCCTGCTGTAATGGTTGGTTTTTTGTTAAATGTACCGGTTGTATTTGCTAAGAAAAAGAAACCATCAACAATGTCAGATATGTTGGTAACTGAAGTATTTTCTTTTACGAAGAATACTAGCTACTCAGTATGCGTTTCTAAGGAATATTTATCCGAAGGCGATAATGTCTTATTCATTGATGATTTCTTAGCAAATGGTAATGCTGCAAAAGGTATTATTGATTTAGTAAAACAAGCAAATGCTAACCTATTAGGAATGGGATTTATTATTGAAAAGTCATTCCAGCATGGTGGTGATTACTTAAGAAATCAAGGTATTAAGGTAGAATCATTAGCTATGATTGATAGCTTAGATGATTGTAAAATTCAAGTAAGACAATAAATTAAATTAGTAATGAAAAACAATAAAGAATTACAAGAAGCTTTAGAGCCGACAGAATCCTCAAAGGAGTTGATTTATAAGCTTGAGGATAAACCTCCCCTAATTGATTCATTATTCGCAGCATTTCAGCACTTATTGGCGATATTTGTAGCTATCATAACTCCTCCTTTAATTATTGCAGGAGCATTGAAGCTAGACTTAGAAACAACAAGTTATTTGGTTTCAATGTCCTTGTTAGCCTCTGGTATTGCAACTTTTATTCAATGTCGAAGAGTTGGACCTATTGGATGCGGTTTGCTATGTATTCAAGGTACATCGTTTCAGTTTATTTCTCCAATAATTGGTATTGGATTAACTAGTGGTTTATCTTCAATCTTTGGAGCTGTAGTTTCTGGCTCATTTGTTGAGATGTTGGTAAGTAGAGTATTACGCTATACAAAAAAAATTATTACACCTTTAGTTTCTGGAGTGGTAGTAACCTTAATTGGATTAAGTTTAATAAAGGTTGGTATTATTTCATGTGGTGGCGGTTTTATAGCTAAAGAGGATGGAACTTTTGGTTCGTATGAAAATTTGGCAGTTGCGAGCATTGTAATTTTAACAATCCTATTTTTCAATCGTTCATCGAATCGTTATTTACGTATGAGCTCAATTGTATTGGGTTTGATTGTCGGTTTTCTTGTTTGTGCTTTTCAAGGTAGAATTGATTTTTCTCAGTTAACCTCTTTCGATTTAATAAATGTTCCAACACCATTTAAGTATGGATTAAGTTTTGATCCTGCAGCTATTATTGGTTTAGGAGTTGTATATCTTATTACTTCAATTGAAGCATATGGAGATATTACTGCAAATTCGTTAATTTCGGGCAGACCTCTTGAGGGTAAAGAGTTTCAAAAGCGTTCATCAGGTGGAATTTTAGCAGATGGCTTTAATTCTATGCTTGCAGGTGTTATGAATTCATTTCCTAATTCTATATTTGCACAAAATAATGGAATGATTCAATTAACAGGTGTTGCTCCTCGTTATGTTGGTTATTACATTGCAGGATTCTTAGTTTTATTAGGTTTATTTCCTGTAGTTGGTCGAGTATTTGCTTTGATTCCTAATGCTGTATTAGGAGGAGCAACGTTACTTATGTTCGGGACTGTTGCAGCTTCTGGTATTAGAATTATTGCAGCGCAGCACTTAGATCGTAAAGCAATTTTAGTAATGGCTTTAAGTTTTTCATTTGGCTTGTCTGTAGAAATGGTACCAGAGATTTTAAATGCATTTCCTGATACTGTTAAAGGTTTGTTTTCTTCTGGCATTACAACAGGTGGATTGATGGCTATTCTTGCTAACCTATTTATTAGAATAAAGGATGAAGATAAGTCTAAAAAACATCGTAAGGAAAGGAAAAAGAACGCATAATTATTGATAGTAATAGAATTGTACTAGAAAGTTTTGTTATTAAACTTTTTAAAAATAAGTTTTGTTGTTAAAATTGAGTTACAATGCTATTGATATTTGATACGTAGTAAAGAAATGTTTGCAGTTAAATAGTTGTATAAATTTTGTTTAGTTTAAGTAAAGTTATAGCAACTATGTATTATGTGTAACATTTTTGAAATTAAAATCAGATATTGTTCTAGTTTTATTGGTTTATGGTTGTATAGTAGACTTATGACTAGTTTGGGATAGACGGCATAAACAAAAAAGGAGATGTTATGGCTAAAGTAGTTGTTTATGAGTTACAAAATTTTGCTAATTTTTTATCATCTAATGGTTTTGATAATGAAGAAAAGGATTTAAATTATGGTAATCCAATTGAAGAAGCATTACACAACCTAGAAGAAGATCCAAAATGTTGCTCATATTTAGATTTTAGTTATGATTTTGATGACATTGAAGATGCTGAAGATGCCTTAGATGAATTAGAAAGAACTACTACTTGGAAAGATCTAATGATTACTGAGTATGTTTATGACGATGAAACAGAAGAATATGATTACGAAGACGAAAATATCGTTTACGTAACAGAATTCATGGAAGAATGTTTAAAGTGTATGGCTGTTAATTTAGAAGAAAATGGTCACCATGAAGATGCTGATTATGTTTTCGGTTTATTAGCAACTTTAGACGAAGATGAAGATGATGAGACCGAAGAAGAGTAAGTCTTATCAATAATCACAAAGAATTAACAACAATTAAGCCACTCAAAATGAGTGGCTTTTAGTTTCTTAGTTATTGAAGTTTCGTTAAAAAGAGTAGTTATATGAATTCGACAACTCATAGTTGTATTGATAGATAAAATTATATTGTACTAAATTGGATTACATATAGGATTTATGACTAAACATAAAACAATTTGGAGAGTGTGTAATACTATCTTTTTATGAGATTGTAATTATTTTTTGAAATTTTAAATATTTTCTTTAAAAAATTAAAAAATAAGATATAATTCACAAGATTATTGTCTGTTTTCTATGCAATACATAAAATTAAAGATAAAAATAAGTTATCTTATTCCTTTAATGTATTGATATATAAAGAACAGAAAGAACGCAGCTATATCCAAGGATGGAAGTAGTTTTTTTATTAACACCATTGTGCATGATGCTAGATGGCTTTTATTTTTATTTAAGTAGAAAATTTTTATGTCAGAATTATCTTTTGCTGAATTATTTGAAGGTACTGAATCTAACGAAGCTAAGCAAGGCGAAGTTGTTAAGGGTACAGTTGTTAAAGTAGAAAGCGACGTAGTATGGGTTGATGCAGGCTTAAAGTCTGAAGCTCAAATCCCTGTAGAACAATTCAAGAACAACCAAGGTGAAATTGAAGTTTCAGTTGGTGATAACGTTGATGTAGTTGTAGAAAGCATCGAAGATGGCTTCGGTACAACTTTATTATCACGTGAAAAGGCTAAGCGCTTCGAATCTTGGTCTAAGTTAGAACAGGCTTACAGTGAACAAGCATTAGTAACAGGTTTAGTTGATGGTAAGGTTAAGGGCGGCTTCACAGTTTCTGTTGATGGTATCCGTGCATTCTTACCTGGTTCATTAGTTGACGTTCGCCCAGTACGTGATCGTGAAGCTGATGGTTTATTAAACCAAACTTTAGAATTCAAGGTTATCAAATTAGATCAAAAGCGTAACAACGTAGTTGTTTCACGTCGTGCTGTTATCGAAGTTGACGATTCAGCTTCTCGTTCTGAAGTTTTAGCTAACTTAGAAGAAGGTATGGAAGTTGAAGGTACAGTTAAGAACTTAACTGAATACGGTGCATTCGTAGACTTAGGTGGTGGTGTTGATGGTTTATTACACATCACTGATATGGCTTGGAAGCGCGTTAAGCACCCATCTGAAATCGTTAACCAAGGCGACAAGATTAAGGTTAAGGTTCTTAAGTTCGATCAAGAACGTAGCCGTGTATCTTTAGGCTTAAAGCAATTAGGTTCAGATCCATGGGTAGATATCGCTACTCGTTATCCTAAGGATTCAGAAATCGAAGGTACTGTAACTAACTTAATGGATTACGGTTGCTTCATCGAAATCGAAGAAGGTGTTGAAGGTTTAGTTCACGTTTCAGAAATGGATTGGACTAACAAGAACTTACAACCAGCTAAGGTTGTTAGCTTAGGCGAAAAGGTTAAGGTTAAGGTATTAGACATTAACGAAGCTAACCGTCGTATTTCTTTAGGCTTAAAGCAATGCAAGCCAAATCCATGGAAGTTATTCAACGATACTCACTCTAAGGGTGACAAGGTAACTGGTAAGGTTAAGAGCGTAACTGATTTTGGTATCTTCATCGGTTTAGAAGGCGGTATCGATGGTTTAGTTCACTCAACAGACTTATGCCACAATGCTGATGAATGTGAAGCTCAATTATTAAAGTATAAGAGCTTAAAGAACGTTGAAGTTACAGCTGTTGTATTAACAGTTGATCCAGAACGTGAACGCATTTCATTAGGTATCAAGCAATTAGAAGAAGATACTTTATCTAAGTTTACTGACAACAACAAGAAGAACTCTATCGTTAAGGGTACAGTTAAGTCTATCGATGCTAAGGGTATCGTAGTTGACTTAGGTGACGACGTTGAAGGTTTCATTAGCCCAGCTAATGCTTCTCAAAACCGTGTAGACGACATCACTACTTTATTCAATGTTGGTGACGAAGTTGAAGCTAAGTATACTGGTACTGACCACCGTAAGCACCAAGTTACTTTATCTATCCGTGCTAAGTTTGAAGCTGAAGAAAAGGCTGCTATCGACGCAATCAATCAATCAAATCAAGAAATTGAAAACAGCTCAAGCGCTATGATGGAAGCTTTCAACAAGGCTAAGTAATCATTGCTGAATTTAAAATAATTTAATTTAATTTATTTTAAATTAAATATAAAGATCCTGTAATTTTAAAATTACGGGATCTTTTTTTATATTTGAGAAGTTGGTTAAGTTATTGAATAATAGATTGTGTTTAATAGACGTGTTCTAGAAGGTTGAAATAAAATTTTTGTTATACTAGAAAGTAAGACTAGTTGTGATTTTGTATTATTGTTATTCATTGCAAAATACTGCTAGTATATAAAATATATTAGTATATTTATGAGTGTAATGTTATATTTTTAGTGAATGAGTAATAAGTGTTATGGATACTAAGTACGAGTATGAGTACGATCCAATCTATTGTTATCCTAACTCTTCAATTTTAAAAAACAAGTTTAACGTTAAAGACGAAGCTTTGTTTGAGAAATTGGAGCGAGAGTTTTCATCTCTACGTATTGCTCAAGCATTAAAATTTGGTGTTGAAGGTAATTTTGATTTAGTACATTTAAAACAAATACATCGCTTTATATTTGGAGATATTTACGATTGGGCTGGTGAACTTCGAAAGGTTAATATATCTAAGGGATGTATGTTCTGCCTGCATGAATATATAGAACCAGAATTAACAAAAATCTTTAAGAAACTTAAGCAAGAGCGTTATTTAAGACATGCTCTTGGAGTTGAAATTCCAAAACGTATGGCATATTACTTCTCAGAGATTAATGCTATTCATCCATTTAGAGAAGGTAATGGACGTACACAACGTATATTTATAGAGCATTTGGCAAGATACTTAGGTTTTAGATTAGATATAAAGTCTATTACAAGGGAAGAGATGTATGCAGCTAGTGTAGAGTCTTTTCAACAAAACTATGCTCCAATGGAAGAAATTTTTATTAGATGTTTAAAGAAATTGTAATTTTTAAACATTATTGTCTAATTTGTTCTAATGATTAGTTTTACATACTAGTAAGTATTTAGTTCTTTTGCTAATCATTATCTAAATCCATTATTATTGTATATCATAATATCAACTATTATTATATAATATATAAGTTAATGACTTGTCATAGGCTTTAGGAATTATTTATGTTTCAGCGTATTGTAAATTTTCTGGATTTAATTGTTTTTGCTATAGTTTTAGTTATTGCCTTAATGATTGGTATTGGTAATATTGCAGAAACAACAGTTGATTTAATTTTTGTTAAATTAAATACAAAGCTTTCAAATGTAATTGCTGCTTCAATGATTTTTGGTTTTGCATGTTGTTTTATAGTATTTAGCCTTACAATTTTAAAAATAAAACTTAAGAATAAACTTTTAGTAAATAAGCTTAATAACGAAATAGCTTCTTTAAAAAATGATTTAGAAAAAATTGCAAAAAAGGTTGAAGATGAGTTAAATACAACGCAAGTTATTACTCAACAAGACGATAATGAAAGTCATAACGAAGTTCAAAAATAAGTGAGAATAAATAATCAAAAAGAAACACAGTTATTATTGAATAGATGTTAGAGTTACTATTTTTGCTACTACCTATTGCAGCGTTTTACGGTTATTACATGGGTAGTCACAGTTCTAAACAAGAAATTGAGAATAATAAGTCTCAACATATCCGTTCGTTTATGAAGGGCATTAACTACTTCTTATCAAGAGATAAAGATAGAGCTGTTGATGCACTTATTTCTTATTATGATTCAAAGGTTGAGCATACATTTGAGGAATGTATGACTTTAGCTAGTCTTTTTAGAGAAAAGGGAGAATTAGATAGAGCTATTAAGTTTCACAAAAAGATAATTGAAGATAGTTCTACAACTCCTGAAGAAAGAAGTTATGCTTTATTAGAATTAGCAACAGACTTTAAGAGAGCAGGTTTGCTTAGTAATGCAGAAGAAATTTTATTAGAACTAATTACTTATAATTCCCAAAAGAAACGCGCTGTTTCAAGTTTAGTATTGTTGTATCAACAAGAAAGGGAATGGATGAAAGCTATTTCTATAGTTGAATCATACAAAAAAATCTTAGAAGGTGATTTGGTTGTAAACCAAGGTCAATTTTATTGTGAGTTAGCCACAGAACATTTTAGTAGAGCAAATTATAGTGAAGCAGAGAATCTTTTTAAGAAGGCTTTAGCTGTTCATCCTAAATGCGTTAGAGCTATGTTAAATCTAGCTAAGATAGAGATAGAGAAAAAAAGATTTGATAAGGTTGTTTCGTATTTAGATCAAATAATTAACACCGATGTAGTTATGTCGGGGTTGGTTGTAAAAATATTGAATAAGGCTTGTGAAGCTATTCTTCCAGCAAATGAAATAAAACAAAGGAAATTAAATATTTTAAAGAATTGGTTGGATAAGGCTATGTCTGTTCCAATTGTTTTAGAATTATGTAATGTTCTTGAAGATGTGGAAGGTTTAGCTAAAGCTGATGAGTTTATAATTCGCATTGCTAAATCATATCCTAATATTGATGTGTTTAGTAGAATGTTAAAAATGTCAATGGTAGACCTTGATGCTAAGAGTATTGAGAGAATTGGGATTATAAGAGATTTGATTGAGCATTATAAAAATCAAACTCCACGTTTTGTATGTCATCGTTGTGGATTTGAAACAAAGATGCTTTTTTGGCAGTGTCCAGGCTGTCGTAGATGGGAATCTTTAAAACCTGCAAATAGCATGGGTATTATTGAGAAGAAGATAACATCTAATCCTAATAGTGAAAGTAAATAACATAATCTTTTAAGTAGGTAGTTTATGACTTTAAATTTTGACCCTAAAGTAATAGTAGCACTTGATTTTGATAAAGAAGACAATGCATTAAAGTTAGTTGAAGGTTTGTCTCCAAGTGAATGTCGTTTAAAAGTTGGTAAAGAAATGTTTACTCACTTTGGACCAAGTTTTGTAAAAAAGTTACAAGGTATGGGGTTTGAAATTTTTTTAGATTTAAAGTTTCATGATATCCCTAATACTGTTGCAAAAGCAGTTAGAGCTGCTGCAGATTTAGGAGTATGGATGGTTAATGTTCATGCTTCAGGTGGACCAAAGATGATGGAAGCTGCAAGAAAGTCTCTAGATGAATTTGGTACAGGTAAACCGTTATTAACTGCAGTGACAGTTTTAACAAGTATGGATATTGAACAATTAAAAGCAATTGGGTTTAATTGTGAAATTAAGGAACAAGTTAAACGTTTGGCAACCTTAACATATGATTGTGGTTTAGATGGTGTCGTATGTAGTGCTCAAGAAGCATCGATGTTACGTGAAATGTTTAAGGAACCATTTAAGCTTGTAACACCTGGTATTCGTCCTAGTGGTTCTGATGTAGGAGATCAAGTTCGTATAGTAACTCCAAAGGATGCGATTGAACTTGGTTCAAGTTATTTGGTTGTAGGTCGTCCTATTACCAAGGCAGAGAATCCTATTGATGTATTAAGAGCTATCAATAAAGAAATAGTGTAATATATGGTGTTTTACTATTTATATCTTCTTAATTTATGTTATAGATCGGAAGTGAGGGGATAAATGCTAATTTTTAAATTAGCATTTATTAAAAACAATCAATTTTATTTTCAAAAATATTAACTAATTAAACAAAAAATTAGTTTAAATTGATTAAAATGTGTGTAGGTATATGCTTATATTCTTAAAATCGTTTATGAAAATATAAAATTGATGTTAATAAATAAAAAGAAATATAAATAATAATTAAAAATATAAGCGCAAAAATAAAAACATAATAACTAATGAACAAGAAATATAATTAAAAAACTGATAAGAAAATAAAAAGATATAGATACTCTTTTTATTATGTAGTGATGGATCGGACAAAGAATTAAATAAATATGTTTAAAAAAGTTTTATTAGTTTGTTGTACTTGTTGTGCTTTGCTTGGGTGCTCAACTGAAGAAAAAATAGAGTTGGAATGGATAACTGAAAACGCACCTATTCCAAAAGGATTAAAGGATTATGCTTTAAAGTCTCATGATGAGCATTTTTATAATTTATATAACCTAAAGACTGCTGAAGATTTAAAAAACTTCAAAAAGTGGGTTGATAAAACCTATGATAAAAATGTTCCACAGTTAAAATATAATAACCTAGTTAAAGAAGACTGGTACACACGTAACTCTAAAAAGAGAAGACAGCTAAGTTATACTGAACCTGATTTTTATCATATTTCAAGAGAATTGGAGGTAGATGGTTATAAGGTTGTGATTGAAAATATGCCTTATAATGATCTTTATTATTTAGCTTCATTTTGGAATTTAATAAATATCAACAAGGAACTTATTAGTCAAGGGCGATTGACTAAGCGTGAAGCCTTTGAGATAGAGAAGAGATTTTTAGTAAAGGCTAACGAGAAGACAAGCGATCCATATGATCAAACTTCTCGTCGTAGCATGCCAATGTTATTTACTAATGTTTATTTTAAATATATTCCATATCAACCATATGATTTTGAGTTGACTAACGAGGTTAATGGAGAGTTTGTTTCATTTAATTATTCTGATATCAAGAGAAATACTTTAGCAGGAAAAAACCCCGTTTGGGGAGATAAAAAACCACCTGAAAGACTAGAAAATTATAGTTTAGAAGGTATTTATTTTGATAAGTTATAAAAAGAAAAACAAGAACAAAAATAATAAAAATTAAAATATAAGAATATTTGTATTTTTATGTTTGCATTACAGTACTAAAAATCATTTTGTACATGCAACAACAAAATTACATAGTATGCGGGAATTTGGATGAAAGTAATTTTTAATAAAAAAAATGTAATATCAATAATAATATTGATTTTCACCTGTTTTGTAACACTCTTTGGATTTGCTTTATTTCAAGTAAGTACAGTTGTTTATGATAATAAGATAAAAAATGAATTACCAAAAAAACTTAGTGACAAAACTACTTTTTTAACTAATATCATTGACCGATCTTTTACTGTAACAAAATCAATGCAAAATACTTCATTAATAGAGTTTTTAAAGAACCCTGATATTAAAGATGAAGAGTTGATTTCAATTTTAAATGACATCAAAAAGCGTTTTGATTATTCAGTTGTTTATTTTGTTTCAAATGCAACTAAGAAGTATTTTAACGACCACAAGCTTGTAAAGGTAATTAGAAAGGATATACCTAAAGATAAGTGGTATTTTAACCTTATTGATTCAGATAGACAATCTGTTCTTAATCTCGATATCGATGAAGGTTCTCATAATATGACAATCTTTACTGATTATAAGATTTTTAATGAGAAAGGGGAAATAATAGGTGTTTTTGGTATTGGTCACCACATTAAAAATTTAGTTAGTGAAGTATTTAAAGAAGAGAAGTATGAAGAAAACGTCTATAACATTTTGTTCGTAAATTACTTTGGTGATGTTGCTTTATCAAGTAAGAGTGATATAGGGGAAATTGGTAAACCATATTATTATGATAAAGAATTGAATAAAGAAATGTTTACTCAGAAAAAGGACGGAGTGTATGAGATTGATAGAGAAGGCGTTAGCATAGTCACAATTGTGAAATACCATGAACAGTTTGATTGGAGTTACGCAATAGAAATACCAAAGTCAGAATTAATAAAAGAATCGGTAAAAGAGGGCTTGATTCAAATCAGTAGAGAGTCTTTGATTATATTTTTAAGCATAATCTTAGTACTATTATTTTTAAAGAAGTTTTTCTTTGTCCCTAGAGCAATGACCTCCGATGAAATCGAAAAGAAATTATTACTAAAGGAACTTGAGTTTAAAAAAGATCTGACTAACGAACTTATAAAAGATATTAAGAAGTTGTTCTATAGTAATGACAGTTTACTTACTTCAACATCGTTAAGAAGTATTATTTCGTTTGATGTTATTAATGACGTTGATACTAAGTGTTTAAAATTAGAAGATCAAATTGACGTTATAACTGAAATAAAAAATTTAATTATAAAACTTACAGATTTTATTACTTCAAATAATCAACTTATTTTTAGTATCGATGATTTCTTAAAAGTTCTTAATGATAAAGAAAGTTCTTTAACTAATATAAAGCGTATCAATAATATCTACCCAGATAATATAGAAAAATTATCTAATGTTATCGGTGATGTTTTGGAAGTGATACGTGTGATTGATGGTGTAATTAATATTATTTATACTATATTAGCAAGGTGCAATAAGGTTGAAGATGTGTTAGTTAATAACGATAAGGTTGGTACTAATATGTTATCTGCATTATCGTTAGAAGATCTGGTTCATGATATTTATAAGATATCAGAGGATTGTTTATCTAAGATTAATTATTTTATAAGCCGTATTGAAAATAAGGTTTTGGAGTTATCTTCTTATGTTGCGAACAAACAATTATCTATTTATGGAAATAAGGAGTTAGTTGTTCAAAATAGACAAATAGTAAGAATGATGATCGATATTTCTGATAATATTACAGAACTAGTTAACAAGATTGATTCGTCACCAATTGATAACACTAAAAATGTTACAATTATATCTGAGTTAATAAAGAAGTCTCGTGAAATTGTAACTAATACTGAACGTATTGTAGAAGGTAATGAAAGCTTATTAGCTGAACCTATCTAGAGTAAATACTAACAATAAATTATGAATTGATGATTAACAAAAGAGTTAATAGTTAAGATGATTTTTAAATTATTAAAATTATTTTATAAAGAGTTTTTATCTTGGTTTGCTCGATTTAAAACTGAATTTAAAGAACGATTTGCTAAGAAGCATAGTGTACTGTGGGGAATTTGTATCCTTTTTATAATATTAGGTATTGTAGTTGGCGTTTATGTAGTTAATTCTCATTACACTAAGATTAGCTTTCGTAATATAGCTGATAATGCGTACGATACTAAGGCTTATGATATCGCTGTTAAATACTACAAACAATTAGCAGATCTTGGAGAAAAAGATGCTTTAATTAGATTGTCGGATATTTATATTTCTGAAGATAAAGGGTTTACTAATAAGGAACTTGCTGTAGATATTTTAAAGAAGCTTGCTAACGAAGGAGTGGCAGAGGCTCAATCAAGACTTGGTATTTTATATTTTGAGTCAAGTCAAGATAAAAGAACATGTATTGAGCATGATTACGTTAAAGCTTTTAACTGGTTAAGTAAGGCAACAAATTCTTCTAAAGCATTAAAAGCTATATCATTGATGTACAAATATGGTCATGGTGTTGAAGCTAATAAGGAAAAGTCAGAAGAATTTTTTAATAAAGCTTTAGAAGCTTTAAAAAATAAAGCTAATAGTGGTAATGTTGAGGCTCAAGTAAGACTTGGTCAATATTATTTAGACGGAAAATATATTGAACCAAATTATAAAGAGGCTCTTTTATGGTTTGAGAAAGCTGCTATACAAAAGAATGAACAAGCTATGATGACTTTAGCTAACATATATCATTATGGAACGGATTCAGTTAAGGTTGATATAGATAAGGCCAACAAGTATTACACAGAACTTAAGGTTATATATGAGAAAAATATAGCTAGTGGTAATACATCAAGTTTAATTTCCTTAAGTGATTTGTATGAACGAGGTTTAGGAGTTGAAAAAGATTCATCTAAAGCTCTTGAACTTTTAGTTCGAGCTCACGATGAAGGAGACTATACAGCTAAAGAATTATTAATGTTTCGTATCATAGAAGGGGAAGAAGCTCCTGAAGGAATAACAGTTGAAGGTTTACAACAAGATATTAAGTTTATAAAAGAAAAGATTGCTCTTAGTGGCAATGTTAATATGCTGAAGGAATTAGCATATAGTGCTTTAAATAGTGAAAGAACTGTTCAGTCTCAGATAGGTGATAGCCAAGAATATGAAGACGTTGCTAAAGATGTTAATACAGAGGCAGAAGTTATATATGTTCCAAACTATGAGGATGCTATTCATTGGTTTAGCCTTGCTGCAAAATCAAAGGATGCTCAGTCAATGCTTGAACTAGGGCGTATTTATTTAACAGCGACAAATACAAAAATTAGAGATGTTGATGTTGGTGTTAAGTGGCTTGAAAATAGCTCTGAGCTTTGTTTTGAGCCAGCATATATCGCTTTAGGCAATTACTATTCAGGTAATGAGGTTGATGAGGTTTATGGTGAAGAAGGTAATCTATCAAAATCTCACGTAGACTTTAATAAATCGATTAATTGGTATTTAAAGGCTGCAATGCAAGGTAATTATAATGCCCAACATCGTTTAGCATTATTATATGGATATAAGCACCCAAATAATAGTGATTTTAACTTATTAAGAGCTCTTGAATGGACACTAGTTGTTAAGGATAGTTATATTAAGAGAGAAGCAACGTTGCATGAAGATTACAAGGATATTCTTGAATTAGAAAAGCAATATAGAGATATGCTTGATGAAAGTGTACAGAAGAGTGCTGAAACCAGTGCAAAAGATATAATTCAAAAATATGGAAATATGTAAAATCTTATAAGAAAATTTTTAAGAGTATAAGTATTACTAAAGACAGCAATTTAAGTTTAAGTTGCTGTTTTTTTTCTAAAGAAATAATACTATACATTAGATGAAAATAGATATAAAATATATTTGTATTAGGTTGTTTTTTTTAAAGAGCAAATTTATCGTAATTAAACAAAGATAACTTATGTCTGAACAGAAGTTTTATATTTCAGTAGATTTAAAATCATTTTTTGCCTCTGTTGAATGTGTTGATAGGGGATTAGATCCACTTAATACAAATTTAGTGGTTGCAGATGCTGTAAGAACTGAAAAAACGATATGTTTAGCTGTAACTCCCTCTTTAAAGTCATACGGTGTTAGTGGTAGACCAAGATTATTCGAGTTAATTAAAAAGGTAAATGATGTAAATCATTTTAGAGTTTTTAATACTTTAGAACGAATGTTTAAAGGGGAATCATATTTTTATGATGAACTCCAAAAGGATCCATACTTATCTGTAGCCTATATTTGTGCTCAACCAAGAATGGCACGTTATTTATACTATAGTTCTATAGTATTCTCTGTTTATCTGAAATATTTCTCAATTGAGGATATTCACATATATTCTATTGACGAGGTATTTATTGATGTAACCTCGTATTTAAGTCTTTATAAGAAAACACCAAAAGAAGTTGCTGTTATGGTAGTAAATGATATTTGTGATACCACAGGTATTACTGCAACTGCTGGTATAGGGACAAATATGTACTTATGTAAGGTGGCAATGGATATTGTTGCTAAGCATATGGAACCTGACGAAAATGGAGCTCGTGTTGCTCAATTAGATGTAGCTAGTTATAGAAGAATGTTATGGGGGCATAAACCTTTATCTGACTTTTGGAGGGTAGGGAAGGCTACAGAGAAAAAGCTTGCTGTTCACGGTATTTTTACAATGGGTGATATTGTAAGAGCAACCTTAGCCTCAGAGTACGAAAGGGTAAATACGGGACTCTTGTATAAAATATTAGGGGTTAATGCGGGTCTTTTAATTGAACATGCATGGGGTTTTGAGGAATGTACAATCCAAGCTATTAAGCAATACAGACCTGTAAATACTTCTCTTAGCTCTGGACAGGTTCTTCATTGTCCTTATTCATTTCAAATGGCAAAAACAGTTGTACATGAGATGATGGATAATCTCTCTTTGACAATGGTAGAAAAAGGTGTAGTAACTAATCAAATCGTTTTGGTGGTTGAATACGATATTGATAATTTAAAGTCCCCAAATATTGCTAATATATATAAAGACAAGATAGTTACAGATTCATATGGTAGAAAGAAGCCTAAACATGCAAGAGGAACTATTAACATAAATCATTATACGTCTTCCTCTGCTACATTAGTAAACGCTGTAATGAAATTATATGATGATATTGTAGATAAGATTTTAACTGTAAGAAAATTAAATATCTGTGTTAACAATATAAAGATATCTGACCCTTCTAAAGATTATCAAAACTATAATGAAAATGAGTTATACAAAAAGACAAGAAAACGTGATAATGGGGGATACGTTCAATTAGATATTTTTGAAGACTATGAAGAGCTAGATAGAAAAATAGAGATAAAAAAAGAACAGGATGAGAAGATAAGAAAGCAACAAAAAGCAATGCTTGCTATTAAAAATAAGTATTCGAAGAATGCGTTATTAAAGGCAAATAGTTTAACCGAAGGGGCGACTCTTAAATCTCGTAACGAGCAAATAGGTGGTCATAAAGCATAATCGTACCGAAATTTTGCGTGTTTTTACTGATCTATGCGGATAGTAATTATATGTATATATAAAGCCCCATAAGGGGCTTTATTAGTATTAGTCTAGTGATTGATAAGCAGATAATTCCTCAATA
>JAXJQF010000069.1:0-6422 GCA_036311285.1 Ruminobacter sp.
GTTTAATTCCATGCCTATAATTGAGCGTTCACAATCTTTATTTGATGCTATAACGACTCTTGATAATGATAAGACTGCGAAAATAATTACAGAGATTCACAACTCTCCTAATGTATCGTTACTTACCTATAACCGTGAGGAATCAATGGTATTTTGTCTTATATCAGGACTTATGTGGCGTACTGAACGAGAATATGAATGTTTCCGTGAACTTCAATCTGGTAAAGGAAGTGCCGATCTTATTTATGTACCAAAGAGAAATATAAATCTTCCTATTCTGCTTATTGAATTCAAGTACGGACAAAGTGCAGAAGAAGCTATGAATCAAATAAAAGAAAAGGAATATTTTAGAAGATACATTGATGACGATTATCCAAACGATATACTGCTTGTAGGAATTAACTACAATCCAAAAACCAAGGAACATCAGTGTTTGATTGAAAAGTTGGATTATTAGAAACTGGAGTTATGAACGAGGCTGTTATTAGAACAACAGCCTTTTTTTTTAAAATTATACAAAGTGAAAATTTTTTTTACTTTTGTTTGTGGTTTTTGTTTTTTGAACGTGATAGTATCTTTTATAGACAATAAGAAATTTACTGAAGTTTAGTTAAAGATGTTAAATGATGTTTATCTTCTCTGGTTAATGTTAATTAGTATCTTAACAATAACTTTAAGTATTAGTAAATATTGTTGTTATAGCATGTTTTTTTTAACGAATTTTATTTATAAAACTTAATGTTAAGTAAAACCTAAAGCACGCTGATGATAACTATTACAGTATAAATAGGCATGATGAATGCGATAAATACATAATAAGATTACATATTGCTATTTAGGATAATACCTTAAGTTTGGTTGAGAGTAAATAAACTGTTTTTATATAGATTATTGATTACTTATAAGGAGTTTATCTATGTCAATGATTAACAAAGAAGTAAATGATTTTACTGTCCAAGCTTATGTAAATGGGGAATTTAAAAAGGTATCTAAAGCAGATATTCTGAACAAGTGGAGTGTGTTCTTCTTTTATCCTGCAGACTTTACATTTGTGTGTCCTACAGAATTAGAAGATTTAGCTAATTTGTATGATAAGTTTAAAGAAATTGGTTGTGAAGTTTACTCAGTTTCTACAGACTCACATTTTGTTCACAAGGCTTGGCATGATGCGTCAGATCGTATCAAGAAGATTCAATATCCTATGTTAGCAGATCCAACACATAAGTTATCATGTGATTTTGAAGTATATATCCCAGAAGATGGTATGGCAGAACGTGGTACATTTATTGTTAACCCTGAAGGCAAGATTGTATTATATGAAGTTAGCTCTGGTAATGTAGGACGTAATGCTGAAGAGTTGTTACGTAAATTACAGGCTTGCCAATTTGTTCACGAACACGGTGATGAAGTTTGTCCAGCAAAATGGAAGCCAGGTGATGAAACATTAAAGCCAAGTTTGGATTTAGTAGGGATGTTGTAATATATGAGTCAAAGCATTGAAAATTCAATGTACGATGTAGTTATAATCGGCGGAGGTCCAGCGGGGCTTACCGCCGCTTTATATTTAGCTCGTGCAAAATATAAGGTTGTTGTTCTTGAAAAAGAACAATATGGTGGTCAAATTAGAATTACCTCTGAAGTTGTTAACTATCCAGGTGTTGAAATTACAGATGGCAAGAAACTAACTGAAACTATGCGTATTCAAGCTCAAAAGTTTGGGGCTGAGTTTATGCTAACAAACGTTGATGGATTAAAGCTTGATGAAGATATCAAGGTAGTAAAAACATCGCGCGGTGAAATTAAGTGTTACGGTGTGATTTTAGCAACAGGTGCTCATCCAAGAGTAATAGGTTTCCCTGGAGAAGAAAAGTTTAAAGGTAGAGGCGTTGCATATTGTGCTACTTGTGATGGAGAATTCTTTACTGGTAAGGATGTATTCGTAATCGGTGGAGGTTTTGCAGCAGCTGAAGAGGCCGTATTTTTAACGAAATATGCTAAACATGTAACCATCTTAGTTAGAAAAGATGATTTCTCTTGTGCAAAGAGTGTTGCTGATGAAGCTAGAAAACATGAGAAGATTACAGTTCTTACTAATACTGAAGTTGTAGAAGCGTTAGGTGACGAGGTTTTAGAATCGTTAAAGTATAAGAATAATGTAACTGGTGAGGTTACAGAATACAAAGCTAACAACAATGAAGGTTTTGGCATATTTGTGTTTGCTGGATATGAACCTGCTACAGCATTAGTTAAAGGTATTGCAGACTTAGACGAGTATGGTTATATTGTTACAGACAGAAACCAAAAAACTAACGTTGATGGATTGTATGCAGCAGGGGATGTATGTCAGAAGAACTTAAGACAAGTAGTGACTGCAACTTCTGATGGAGCAATTGCTGCAACTGAATTAGAACGTTATGTTTCTATGATGCAAGCAAAAGTTGGTATTGTTCCAAAGAGAGTAGAGGTTGAACAAAAGGAAACTCCTCAAAATCAACCAACTGCAGCAACATCTACATCTAGTTCAGCATTGTTTGATAATGCAACAGTTACTCAGTTAAATACTGTTTTCTCACGTATGGCTAATAAGCTTAAGTTAAAGCTATTCTTAAACGAATCAGCTGCAGCAAATGAGCTTAAAGCATATATGGAAGAGTTTACTAAGCTAACTGATAAGTTAACTGTTGAAATATCAAATGAAGAAGAACAGTACGCACCTTGTGTAAGATTGTATACTGAAGATGATAAATATACAGGTCTTGCTTTCCATGGTGTGCCAGGTGGACATGAGTTTACTTCATTTGTGTTAGGTATATACAATGCTTCTGGTGAAGGCCAAGCTATTGATGCAGCTATAAAAGAGAAGATTAGTAAGATTACAGATAAGACTAACTTAAAAGTATTTGTGTCACTATCTTGTACAATGTGTCCAGAACTTGTTGTATCAGCTCAAAAGATTGCGTCAATGAACGAGAATGTAACAGCTGAAGTATTTGATTTAACACATTATCCTGATTTAAGAGATAAGTATAAAGTAATGAGTGTTCCATGTATGGTCTTAAATGATGACAAGGTTACATTTGGAAAAAAGAATCATGAACAAATACTTAATTGGTTAGGGTATTAGAGTTATATCAGAACTAGATTATTTGATTTAATCAAATTCTTATAAAATTAAAGGCACTTTGCTAAATATAATAGCAAGGTGTTTTTTTAGATAAATATCTGCAATTTTGCTAAGTAATATTATTGGTTGATACTATAGAACGAAAGTCAAATAATATAGATACACTAAAATCTTATCATTGTTTATAAAGTTGGTTTGATTTAAAAAGGAATTAAATGATAAACGATTTTAGATGGTGCCCGAGGCCAGAATCGAACTGGCACGGAAGTATAAGTTCCGAGGGATTTTAAATCCCTTGTGTCTACCGATTTCACCACTCGGGCATTATGGAGGCGCGTTCCAGAGTCGAACTGGACTAGACGAATTTGCAATCCGCTGCATAACCGCTTTGCTAACACGCCATAAATAATGGCTTATCAAATCATATGGAGGCGCGTTCCAGAGTCGAACTGGACTAGACGAATTTGCAATCCGCTGCATAACCGCTTTGCTAACACGCCTTGGAGCGGGAAACGAGGCTCGAACTCGCGACCCTAACCTTGGCAAGGTTATGCTCTACCAACTGAGCTATTCCCGCATCTGACTTGATGTCATGCATTATACTGAATTTTAAAATATTGTCAAAAAAAATTGAGTAAAAAAAACAAATATTTTAATACATTAAGAAAATTGTTTATATTTTAATCGATTTATCGATGAAATTTATAGTTAATTGTGTGTTCCCTATATTAGGTTCAGTTTATAAATAAAATCCATGTCTAATTTAAAAAAAAAATTACATTTGTATTTTTAGTTTTTGATCAATTTATGGGCATAAATTTGAAATAAAAATAATTGAGATGATATAATTTTAAAGGATGTTAGATTTTGTAGTCATAGGTACTTTGTTTACAAGGTAATGATATGTCAGATATAAATGAAAATAATAATAATGAAACAAAAGAGAATAAAGAGAATGTTGTAGAAGAATTAGATGAATTAACTTATTCTACAAAGAATCTCAAAATTGCAATTCCTTTAATGGGGAAGTTTGGTATTCCTATGACCCCGAAGCATTATTCTGTGTGGTATTCTTATATTGCCAAAGCAAATGCTGATTTGAACGCTTTTCTCGATAAGGAAATAAAAAGAGCGGGGACTTGTTCTTCAATTATAAGTGAAGAAGCGTATGCTAATTATATTGCAACTGAAGCTGAAAAAGAGAATATTAATATAAAGAAAGGTCTAGAAGGTCTTTTAAATGAAATATATACATCACTTGGCGATACAAAAAGTGGTGCTGATGATTTTACCCGTTATTTAGATAGTAGTGTTACACGTTTAAACAATCTTGAAGGCGATGAAGTAAGTGCAGAAGATGTTTTATCTGTAGTTAAAAGTGTAGTAAAGAATATATCTCATATAAGAAAGTCGACAGATGTTTTTTCAAAAAGATTAGATGAAGCTAATAATGAAATTATGTCATTGAAGAAACAAATGTCTAAGATAAAGATAGAAGCAACACAAGACGCTTTAACAGGATTATTAAATAGAAGATCATTTGATACAGAAATTGAACTATATGTTAAGTTAAAGAAGAATTTCTCTTTAATTATGGCAGATTTAGATCATTTTAAAGATATCAATGACCGATACGGTCATCGTTTTGGAGACTCAGCTTTAAAAGCTGTTTGTAAGGTAATTAAAGAGCGTATTGGTGATAATGGTAGGGTGTATCGTTACGGTGGTGAAGAAATAGCTATTTTGGTTCCAAATAAGAATATAAATATAGCTAAGAAGCTTGCTGATGTATGTAGAGTTAATATTGAAAAGATCACAATTGTTGATCCTATTTCAGAGAATACCTTGTCTAAGATGACTTGTTCATTTGGGGTATCAACTTTTGAGGACAAGAATGAGTTAGCTTTACAAGTAATCGAAAGAGCAGACCATCAATTATATTTGGCAAAGAGTCTAGGCAGAAATAGAGTAATGCCTCTAAGCTTGTAGCTTAAAAATCTGAGATAAAGCTTAGACCATTTTTTGTTTTAACGTTTTATGTTTATATGAAAAAAGAGTGTACTTTTATTGTGCACTCTTTTTTCTATTTTATATAACTATAGTTATTATAAAACGAGAATTGATTAAGTGTTAGTTTGACTAGCTTCAACGAATGAGCAGAAATGATAATAACTAGAGTAATATACGAACTCAAAGTGATGGATTTTTATAGAAATAATATTGTTTGGTATCAGTTCTTTCATAACAAATAATGAATTTAGATAAAGTAATAAGAAAGTATAATTAAATTGTGTTAAGTATCACATATATTTAAAATTTTAATTGTTTTTTTTTTTTTTTAGTAGAATTTTTAGATGTTTTATTTGTTGAAGATGTGATAGTTATCACATCTAGGACTAGTAAATTGGATAATTGAGATAAGAGAAAAGAGCTATGAAAAAAATTGTTTTAGGAGTTTTGGTTACTTTATTATTGAATGGATGTTCTTTGTTTATGACTAAAGAATACGAAAATGTGAGCTTAACATGGACATCTAGTCATAAAAATGATGATATTACATATGAAAAAGCTATTGATTGCGCTACACGAATATTTAAAAGACCACAAAATGGAGCTCAATTTTTTAGTTATGAAAGTGATAAGCAGCATAAATTTATTGCTAATACAAGTTTTGAAGTAACTTATTTAATTCAAAAGGTGTATGTTGACGTTGTTATCCGTTTTGATGTTAACAAAGGAAAAGTTATATTAGAAGCTACAGAACCTCAAGTTGGTAGCTCTAATACAGTGCAAGTAATAACACAAATTGAAAAACAAGCACGCGATGTTGCAGAAAAATTCAAAACTTGTGCTGAAGAAAAATATTAATAGTTAGTAAAAATATTATAAAAAATTCCCAAATTGGCGGACTATACACAGTAAAACGACTGAATCCGCCAATTATTTTATAGAACTTTTCTAGGTCGTCCACGAGGTCTTTTTGGAAAATTTTTATCCCGAGTTTGATACCTATATAGTTCAAAACCTTTATTTCCAACGTTTTGAAAGATTTTATACAGTTGTGTACACGGATTTTATTATTTCTTGATGAAGCTTGTGCATCATTTCTTCCTTTATGTATCTATTCTCTAATTTATTTTCATAGCACTCTTCAAGTTTAGACATTATTTCATCTCTGCAATTTAATGAATAAATACCTTTAGACATTTCACTAGCAGACGCAGAGATTAAGGCATCGATAATTCTTTTTGATGAATACTCATTTCTTAGTCTTATTTCAATCATTCTTAATATAGTA
>JAXJQF010000070.1:0-2255 GCA_036311285.1 Ruminobacter sp.
TCTTTGGTTAGTAAGAGCAGTAGAACAGCGGTTGGTACTCTTCCACTACAACAAAGGGTCCCGCAGTGGAAAGGTGATTGAGGAGTTAACTAAAGATTTTAAAGGATATTTTCAATGTGATGGTTTTGAAGGCTACGAAGCAGCTTTTAAGACCCGAGACGGTGTGCAGTTAGTGAATTGTATGGCGCATATACGCAGACATTTTGAGCAAGCGCTAACAGAAAACAAAGCAATGGCAGAGCACGCACTTAAAGAAATACAACTTCTTTATCGTATAGAGCAAGAGTGTAAAGAAAAAGGTTATGACGTAGAACGTCGTTTAGCGGAACGCCAACAGAAGGCAAAACCAATTATGGATGCACTAAAAGTCTGGATGGAAACAGAGGGTGTAAAATATAGTCCTAGTAGTCTTATCGGCAAAGCTATTACGTATGCTTACACACGTTGGAACAATATGATGCGTTACCTAAATGATGGTCGCATCCATATAGACAACAACCTTGCAGAAAACGCAATCCGTCCAATAACCTTAGGTCGCAAAAACTACTTATTTTGTGGAAACAATGAAGCCGCCGAAAATATGAGTGTTGTTTGTTCTCTACTGGCAACCTGCAAAGCGCACGATGTAAATCCCCGCGACTATCTAAACTTTATCATCGCCAAGATGCCATACATGCAAAAGACATCTGACGAAGAACTACTAGAACTTCTCCCACATAAATGGAAGCAAACTCACCAATAACTCGCCAAACATAAAAAGCTAAGGCTGTAACTCAAAAATAACTTGAAGTTACAGCCTATTTTATTTTTTACAACCACAACGGGTAGTTCGTCGGTGGGTTACTTTTAAACGAAGACTAAATCAATAATAATACTCCACTCCAAAACAACATCGGCTTCAACCTTGTGTTAAGTTGCAGCCGATGTGATGAGATAATGTTATAATCAGATATACTGTTATTCTAAACCAATAAGTTTATTATTCCTTTGTTTTAGTCCTTCGCAATCTGGAATTCCCTGAGCATAATTCATCCAACTCACTTGCATTTGAGTTAGTAGGAGCGTTTTCAGCAATTTCTTTTACGCTATCTACTCCTACAATTTCTTCTATGAATTTATTAAACTCCTTAATATTAATTCTTGGTATACTAACTGATTTACTACTGTCTTTAATTATCATAATTAGCTCGTTTATTTAATTAAACAATTAGTGCAGCCGATGTGAGGAGAGTTAAGATAAATTATAACTTCAATCTTTTTCTCTCTTGTTCTGCAATTGAATATAACGATTCTTTGCTGACATAGCAACTAGTTCCCATATTTCTACTTATTGCTATGACTTTAGAATCTTTTATATTGTCAAAGTCCCAAATTGTAAGATTGAATTTATTCTTGTTATCTACGGTAAAACTTTCATAAATTTCAGTTTTTTTAGAGGCTTTAACTTCAAGACATTTCTCAAAATAATTTTTGTTTGTCACGCCATTGACTATTACTAATTCAGGCCTAATGAGTTTTATTAATTCTCTTATATGGTCATTTATAAATTCTGGCAAACCATCAATCTCCATTAGTTCATCTGCAATAGTTTTAAACGGAGATACAGTGGCGAAAGGAAGTAAATCTATATGAATTGCTTGGTCATAATCATCACCTCTGTCGTAAAAACTAGCACCTAACCCTTTTAAAAAATCTTCTATACGCCCTTGTTTTATATCACTTTCTTTCTTACCAAACCAAGTTGTTTTTGGTTTGGTATTAAAGTAATTATTATAAGCATCAATTAAATTTTCAATTTTAGGATTCTTCTCATCCCAACTGCTGCCTTCTGGTATTATTCTACCTTCTTCATGAGGATTATTAGGATTTGCACTAATCACAACAACTTTTGGTTTTTCAGCATTTAAATCACCAAACCATAAGACTGGCGGAGCTTCTGACTTGAAATAGTTTCTAATACTATCGTCCTTATTTTCTAATAGTTCCTTACGTTTTTCTAAAGCATTTTCAATTAATTCATATGCTTTATTTTTATCTTTTGCTGTCATCATGTCTAATTAACAATATATATTACAAGTTACTCTGGTTTTTGCTTGGATTTCTTCTTTTGTGAAGTTTAATCCGTAGGCAGCGTAGTTGATATCAACAATCTCTGGTGCGTGTTCAAGAGATTCTATTTTGCTATGGCTAATATCAAAGATTTGTCCTACCATTTTTGGGAATCCTCTCATTGTTTTAATATTACTCCATGAGCA
>JAXJQF010000071.1:0-1967 GCA_036311285.1 Ruminobacter sp.
GGAAATTAGAAGGTATGAATAATAAAATTAAAGTAGCAAAAAGAATTGCGTACGGTTACAGAGATGAGGACTATTTCTTTAGACTAATTAGATACCAGTCCTCTCTCTCAATCCAAAAAAATCCGTGAAGAGCCAAAAAATTTTAATTATTATGAGGTAGCCTTAATTTAAGAAAAATAATTATGTTGTTTGCTTTTATTTTATTCAATAATAAAGTAGGGAAATAAAATCTAAAAAAGTTACAGGATTTTAAGATTTATTAAGTTAAAAATTTTTAAATAGCTTAATAAAACAATTCTGACAATCGTTTAGGACTAATAACCAATATGGCAAAATTTAATTTACCTAATAATACTGTTATAGAACATCTTTTTGGGAAAAAAAGTTCTGCTAGTGAAGAACAAACAACCCCAGAGAACAGGTCAGATAATGAACTCATCTCTATAGACAGCAAAACTCTTCCTATAGGATCACATGGTTTTTCATATTTCAAAGAACATAACTGCTTTTATGCAGATAAAACCAAAGTCATTGAGCTATTAGAAAAAGCACAAGCAAGTAACTTCTTTATTCACAGACCAAAAGGATTAGGCAAGACTACTTTGTTATCTATGCTAAAGTCATTTTATGACATTAGCTCAAAAGGTATATATGAATATATCTTCAAAGATTTATACATATACAACAAAAATCTTCCTACCTCTAATACATTCTGTATCTTAGAATTTGATTTTGAAAATATTGATACCATTGAAGACTTCTCATTAGAAATTATTAGTGGTATTAAAAACTTCTGTTCTAAATACCATTTAAGGTTTGAGTATCAATACCATATAGGTAATAACCCTATTACCTTTATGAAAACTCTATTAACAGATTTCTTTAATTGTTATCTAGATTCTGAAAGAAAAGAACCGATTTATCTAATGGTTGATAACTATGATAGTTTTGACTATCAATCACCAATAGAAAAATATCATCAAATTTTATCAAAACCCGAAACTCTCAGAACCTTTTATCATGCAATAAAAAAAGCACAACAACGTGGAATAGTTTCAAGAAGTTTATGTGCTGGTGTGATTCCTATATACCACTGCTTTAACTATATTCAAGTCGGTTTTAATGCAGTAGACTTAAGCTTTAATCCAAAGTTTATTGATTGTGTAGGTTTGACTGAAAATGAAATTAACTCTTTAGTTAAAGCTGTAGCCAATGATAAAAACCTATCAATGGAAGAAGTAACAGAAACCATTTGTAGTAATCTCGACGGTTATGCGTTTACCTTTAATGATACTTGTAGGATCTTTAACACAAAAAGTTGCTTGAAGCTTATAAGTCAAGTTCTATCCCCTTCTCCATTTGCTGCAACACCATTAAAGATGCAAACTGAATTCAGAATACTGTCATCTATATACGAAAACTATAGTCGTAATTTAAATGAAATTGACCTAGCTTTAAAAGATAATAATGAATACATTATGAAAAACCTTTTAAATCTATGGTCTGACAATACTACTGAGCAGATTTGTACAATCTTATACTTTGCTGGTTTATTTACTCTACGCTCATCAATACAAACCAACACAGGTGAAGTAAGATTGTCATTTAGGTTAACTAATGTGACTATTGCAAATACATGGAAAGCTGTGTTGAATACTAAACATAAGTTCATGTCATAACAAAACATAATTGTGTATGCTAGCGTTACTAAATGCTAGCATACACATAAAATAATGCGTTTTTTCCTAAATAAGCAATTTACATTTGTATCAAGCAAAGTCTAAAGATATTGTCAGTTATATTGTATATTTCATCGTTTTATAACCACCGCTATTTTGGATCTATAAAAATCTATAAAATATATTTTTTACCAAATTAAGCCTTCATCACTAGATTTGCTAGTTGATTCTTTTCTAAGTCAGCTAGTATTGATCTAAGCTCCGGACTCTTTACGGCGTTAGCTACAC
>JAXJQF010000072.1:0-12037 GCA_036311285.1 Ruminobacter sp.
GGAAATTAGAAGGTATGAATAATAAAATTAAAGTAGCAAAAAGAATTGCGTACGGTTACAGAGATGAGGACTATTTCTTTAGACTAATTAGATACCAGTCCTCTCTCTCAATCCAAAAAAATCCGTGAAGAGCCAAAAAATATGATATTGGAAGTAACATAAAACTACACTATATAAATATTCCTAAAGAACGTATGGCATTACATATTAATACTGAAATCAGTAACGAAAGAATACTATATTCTGATGCATATACAAATATCTATAACAAAGATGAACCTATAGACCACTGTAAAGCCAATTTCATATTATTAAACGACTATTTATTGATAATTGACTTAATGTATAAATACTGTCAAGTAATTCCAAAAAATGAAATACTTTGGATCGGCCCTGTAAAAAATGAAGTACCGATAGATCATACTGAAAAAACTTACTATTATGTAACAATCTTCACTAGAAATAAAATTTTTAGTGTTTCAAAAAATAGCCCTGACTTAGCTCAACAAGTATGTAATGAATTGTTAGATGCAGTACCAGGCGTACGTGAAAATAGAAACATCCTTACTTTAAAATTTAAAAATACACCTGACGATTTTAGTTTAGCTAAAAACATTAATGACATAGGAACTTATAGAAAAGGCAAATATAGCCAAATGGTTTACGAACTATTCCCTTAGACATAAAAAATTTATTTATGCGTTTATATAAAATGGCAAGATTTTTCTTGCCATTTTATATTATTAAACAAACCTAAACTTTATAGTATTATTTACCTTGCTCTGATACTTTCTTCCATGTAACTGTATCACGTATATACATAGGTAAAATACATTCAGGATCTACAGCTTCGCCCTTTTCAAATTTTACTAAAGCTAATTTTGCAATGGACAAAGCAGTAGGAAGATCATATTTTGAATCTAACTCAGTTAAATCAAATTGAGTTAAAATCTGAGGATAGGTTTTTCCCCCTGTACCACAACAGCAGAATTTTTTATTTTCTAGTTCATTAGCTATAAATTGAATAGCTTCCTCTGGCTTAAGTACTTGTTCGTCAGTTATTTTAATAGTTTCATTCTCAGATACTAATTTATAAATACCTAGATAAACTTCTCCCATTCGAGCATCAATAACAGAAACACAATATTCAAAATTATTTTCAACCATTGCTCTATAAGCCATTGCTTCAAGGTTACAAACACCAACAATTTTCTTTTCAGCCCCGAATGCTAAGCCTTGAGCAAGACTCACCCCAATTCTAACACCAGTAAAAGAACCCGGACCTTGACCACACGCTAAAACGTCAACATCACAAAGCTGCATCCCCTTATCTTTTAAAACCTTATCAACCATTGGTAATAAAAGTTTAGTATGAGCTTGAGGAGAAACCTCAAATATAGAACTTTCGTCACCATCCACTATTAAAGCAACACTACAAGCTTCTGTTGCTGAGTCTAATGCTAATACTTTAGTCATTTTAAATCCTAACTCTTCGTCTTTAATTTATTATGATAAACTCAAGGTTCATTCTATGCTGTATTTTTTAACTTTATTCTATCACACGAACTGAATCATCAGCCAATCCATAAATTTTTTCTTTTTAAAAAATCAAGAAAATGATCTGGAATTTCGGTATATGGAATATTAGGCAGATTCTTTGTCACTATACTTCGATAATTTTTATTTGCATTAACACTTGAAGCCCGCGGGTCAAATAAGACTACACCACCTACATCTGATTCACTTCGAATTAGGCGACCAATTCCCTGCTTTAAGTCTATAATCATTCTATATACACTTACATGGTGGAACCAGTTTTTTCCTAACTTCTTATATAATTCAGTTTCAGCTCTGATTGTTATATCAGGTGTTGGAAAAGGAAGTTTAGAAATACATACTAGACTTAAAGCTTTGCCAGGTATATCAACTCCTTCCCAAAATGATTTTGTACCAATTAAAATACCATTACCATCGTTCTTAAATCTTTCAACAAGCATATTAATACCAATATTATCTTTCTGAACGTATAATCTACGCTTGCCACTTTTTACACATATAGATTCTTTTAACCTTATCTCAGCTTCTTCTATATCCTTTTTTGACGTTACCAAGAAAAAAATTCCACCATTAATACTCATGCCGAAGGCGTTAATATATTCAATACATTTTTTTATTGACCATTCTTTATCTACACGCCCTTCTTCATACTTACCTGGACAAAGAATTTGAGTATTTTCTTGATAATTGAATGGGCTTTCCAAAATTAAAGGGACATAAGTTCTATTTTGGTCACAAATATATTCACCAATAATACCAAGCTTTTCTGAAAAACTATCAAGTGGATTAGAATTATAATTATTTATTCCTAAATCTACAGCTAAAGTTGCACTTGTATATAAGAAACTAACATTTTCAAACTTATTTGACTCTAAAATGTATTTATTAAATTCAACTCTTGGATTAAAAGGAATTACTTTAAAATAAAAATTAGATAAACCATCTCTGCCATAAGTATAATAATACTTAGAGCTATCAAGCTCCGCTGTACTGTAATAATAAGATTCAGGATTATCGATATCAAAATCTAATAATGAATATACTAATTTTAATCTAGGGTCATCTGTTGGTCTAAGTTTCTTTTCATTTATATCAATCACAAATCCTTGAATCATATCGTAAGGCAAGTTCATAATATAAAAATTCAATAAAAGTTCTTTAACAAAATTAATAGCAGAAATCACTGTTTCTACAACAAAGTCATGATACTTTTTGGAATTTTTATTTGCCTTAGAATGCTTATCGTCAGATTGGAATAAAGTATTTGCTCTACTCTCAACTAATTCTTCACACTTTTTAATCCCATCCCTATAATTTTTTAAGCCTTTAAGTAACGTTTCAACATCCACTTGAATCTTTTCAAAAACTAAAGATGAAATAAAATCTTCTTCTATTTGCTTATCCGGAGTCTTGTACTTCTTGTAATAATAACTATTACTATTATCTAGTTTGGATTTTGCAGATGGTTTTATCTCCATATGCTCCATAATTGCATCAATAGAATTTTCAATACTAATTCTTGCCTCTAATATTGAAACAAGAGAGTTATAAAAGAAAGACTGCTCATCATCGAAATCAAAAATCTCTTGATAACCAACTTTATTATGCTTAGACGTTGATTTTGAACTTCTTTTCTTTTTCTTAAACTTTGAAATTTTGTTTTTAAAACTGAAAGATGTATCTGCACCATTTTCAGCACTTTCAATAAAACTATCTTGAATTACTTCTAAGTAATGACTATAGAAAGGAGATTCCTCTAAAAATAACAATACGTTTTCGATAATTGTTAAAGAATTCATTTCTTTAGTAAAAGTTTTACGAACAACATCAACAAACTTATGAGCTTCATCGAAAACAACTAGTTTTACCTTATTGGATATAAAATCCGAATCATGCACAGTACCTAATGCAAAAATATTATGATTTAATATTACAATATTTGATTTCTTTACCTTTTCCTTTGCCTTTTGGTAAAAGCACCTTTCAGCAAAAGGACAATTCTTTTTTAAACACTTATCAGTTGTGGTAGAAACACGATTAACAAACTCTTCAAAATTCTTAATGTTGCGCATACTAAAGAAATTAGACAAATCGCTTAACTCTCCAACACATGCAACATCACCATCGATCATATTTTTTCCAAAATATTCTATGGCACTACGAAAATCGAATGCGCTATTCTTTTCACTAGAATTATAAAAATCAATGCTTGAACTTAACTTTATATATGCATCTTGTTCATTAAAAAACTTCTTGGCACAAACGTAGTTGTTTACACCTTTTAAAACACTTGCTTTTAAAGAAGTATTAAAAACTTTTTCTAATATTTTTATATCTTTCTTTAAAATTTGATCTTGAAGAGTCTTTGAATTTGTACTAATAATGACCTGACCATCATTTTGTAAAGCATATAGAATAGCTGGAACAAGATATCCAAATGTTTTACCTGTACCAGTACCTGCTTCAATAACTAAGTTCTGTGGTTCCTTTATTGCTTTTGCAACAAATTCACTCATTATTATTTGCTGAGGTCTTTCCTTATAATCTTCTTTATGTTTTGAAAAAAGACCATTAACACCGTAAACATCATTTAAGGTACTTCTTATATTTTCTTCATTAAAAAGCGCATCATTAGATGTCATATTCTCACCATTATTACTGTCATTCCTTAATAACTTACTTCATTATACAATCTATTAGATAATTATTAAAATTTTTATGCATTAACAAATTAGTAATATGTTAAAATTAAAAAATCAATTTAGAAACATAATAAGAAACACTTTTATTTATATACATATAATAGTTTAGTCACGAGATTGAAATGATTAAAAAATTTAAACCGCTATTCACTCTTCGCAAAAAACCTAAATCAGAAATAGATAATTCTTCTGAAGAACAATCACTATATTCAAATTCTAATTTAGATTCATCTAAAAAAATTGAAACAACTCCAATTGAAGAATCTATTGAAAATAAATCCTACAATTCAAGATATACTCATATATCAGATTATAATGTTAAATCTGACTATAATCGTAATAGCTGTTTATTTAGTGACGAGTTAAATAACAATGATTATGATAACAACGAATTAGGAAGCACCTTTAACATCCAAAAAACCGAAGATGAAATCGCCGAACACAACCATCACTCAATAGAACACAATAGTGATGAACTAAACAACAATAAAAGTGAAAATCAATATACTAACCAAAGCAGATCTAATACTGACTCTAATAATTACAAAGAATTATACACTGATAAAGAATACAACTTCATATACAAAGATGACGACTCGAGTTTTAGAGCAATTCACTTTCTTGCGGTGCTAACTTTTATTGCTGGTGGTTATTATTTAATTAGTAGTATAGACAACTTAAACCTAAAGCTTGTTTTGTCATTTATATTTTTAACAATAATTATATATGTTCCAGCTCTGTTTTTTGGAAGATTTTATAAAGTTATCAGAAATGAAGAAAGAAGAGAAAATTCCCTTCCTTCAAATGGAATAATGTTTTTCATTTCAGCTATTAGAAACCCTTTTGTTTCATTTATAATGTTCTTTATTTCTTCTCTTATCATTTTAAATTCAATTATTACTCCAAATGCTAATAACTATACGATATTAGGAGTTGCGTTTATAGCTCATGCTATTATATCAAAGCTTATATCTGAAGAATTTATTTCAAAATTAACTAATAATGGCAACGTATATATTAATGACTTCTTTAGATTATTTATAACTGCTTTAATTACTGGATTAATAATATTAGGGACAACATTAGCAATTTATATTCCTAATACAAATTTAGAAACACAAATTACAAGTTTTAATGAAATAGCAAACCACACTAAAAATAGTGGTCAACTTTCATATATAATATGCCAGGTATTCTCAACTACTGGCGTTATTCTAACAACCCTATTCTCTTCAACCCAAAACTCTTTATTATATTACGCGTTTAAACTTCTGTTTATCGCAATACCTTTTGCATTTGTGGCTATTCATATATCAATATGTTTAAGTTTACTTACTTTAAATACTAATATGTATAAGTACATATTGATGAAACACAAATGGACTAAGAATTATAAAAACTTCTTTCAAAAACATTGGAAGGAAATTCTATTACCTACATTCCTTTTAAGCCTATTCTATAGTGGTTATCACTTTGGTATGCCACTATATGAAAAGTATAAAAATCAATTGTTCTACACATCAACAGTAACCGAAAAGCTTAATGCAGAGGTAATTGGTGACAATCTATATACTTTAGGCACACTTAACGAAATCAATATTCTTAAACAAAACACTGCTAACAAGATTAAGAATTTGTTAAGAGGATACTTTATTGAAATTAATCATGATTTTGATGAGTTAAAAAAGAACTCTCCTTCATTTGTTTCATGGTTTGAAAAGCAATCAAATTCAAAGCAAATCATGCCTGGTGATATGTTTATAATTAACTCATTCATTAGCTCAATGGATATCAAAAAAACAGATTTAGTAGTAAACAACATACGTAAAGAACTTTCAGTTGAGTTAAGTGAAATATACAAAAAGCTTGAAACAGATATTACGAAACATCTTGAACTTCGTTTATACAACGAAGCAAAAAATGGCAAACCATTAACAGATAAATCCAAAACCCCACTTGATTTGATTTACACTATTAACCTAGAAAATGGTGGTCGTATCAATCTTAAGGAAAACAACTTCTTTGAATTGGATCCAATCAATGTAGAAAAAATGTTAACAAAGCAATTAAGAGACTACAACTCATTATGGTTTGTTCATAACAGAAACGTATTCCAAAAGCAACAAGATGATTCATCAACTTCTGCTAAGAGAATTACACAAGCTGATTTAAACAAATTATTAAATAGTGAAATCTCTAAGACTCAAAAATATGTTAATTACCAATTTAACAACTATATTGGTTTAAAGACTAAAGATTTATACGAATTTGAAAATATTGATGAAGATGTAGATAGTACTAATCAAGTAACACCTACAGACTCAACCAATACTGACACCTTGTCAACAGTACAAACTTATCAAGAAGTAACACATGATGACAAAAAGGATGCTAATGAAGAAACAGATAATGAATTACAAATATTAGAGGATGAATTGTTTAACGACGAATAGTTTTTTAGAAATAAACAATTTAGATAAAATTATACTAATTCTTTATTAAGCTCATAAATTTTCTATTAAAGTAAAAAGCTTAATTACAGAAGTTTATAATCAACCTTTGTAATTAAGCTTTACTTTTATCCATAATAAAATGTCAAACATTAAGAACATACTACTCTAAGAATTATCTAAATCTAGTCATAAATATATAAATTTTTATCAAAAAGTAAGCAGATGTATCATTATCTAGTCATTTCAAAGTAGAGTATAATTATCTTTTGTCTTATAATAAGCGTTATTTTTATTCAACAAAAGTTACGATATTTTTTATAGGTCAAACAATGTCAAAAAAGAATTTTTTAACAAGCTTAACAGGTCAAATATTTTTTGCCCTACTGCTTGGTGCATTAATTGGTATTGCCAATAATGTAATGATCCCTGATTGCAGTTTCAAGAACATCTTAAACGAAACTTTATTCGTATTTGGGGAAAGCTTTATCAGACTAATGCAAATGCTTGTACTTCCACTTGTGTTCTGCTCAATTATTCATGGAAACATGTCTATGGAGGATACTAGTGAATTAGGTAAAATTGGAAGTAGCATTGTTGGGTTCTATATAATAACAACAATCATAGCTGTATTTTTGGCTGTAGGCTTAGGTTACGTTTTAGATCCTGGTGCAGGATTAGACCTACATTCTGTAACAGTAACAGAAAGCATGAATCTAGCGTCAAACTCTGCAAATAACGTAAACATCTCTCAAATGGTTGTAAATATCATTCCAACAAATATATTTGCGGCATTTACATCTGGAACAATCCTACAAGTTCTATTCTTCGCTATGATCATTAGCTTTGTAATGGTTAAAATCAAATCAAGAGTAGAAGTTGTTAGAAACCTTTTTGAACAACTTAACGATATCATGACTACTATGACTAAGTATGTTATGAAGTTTGCTCCAATCGGTGTACTTTGCTTAACTGCTCAAACTTTTACAACAACTGGTCTTGCAGGTTTTATCCCATTATTAAAATTTGTAGCTGTAGGCTACTTAATCCTAGCTATTCATGTTGGCGTAGTATATTTGGGTATGTTTAAGTTCCTTACTGGCTTAAACCCATTAAAATTTATTAGAAAATTCTTCCCTGTTGGAACATTCGCATTCTCAACAGCTTCCTCAAATGCTACTATTCCATTAAACATTAAAGTATTAGAAGAAGACATTGGTGTATCAAAAAGAATTTCATCATTCACAATCCCATTGGGAGCAACAATAAACATGGATGGTTCTGCGATTATCTATGCGTTATCAGTTATATTCGTTGCTAGTGCTTACAACATCGACCTATCATTAATACAATATTTAACAATCATTGGTGTTACAACTCTTGCATCAATTGGTACAGCAGGTATTCCTGGTATTGGGCTACTAATCATGGTATTTAACTCTGTAGGTTTACCATTAGAAGCTATCGGCATAATCATGGGCGTTGACAGAATTGTTGATATGGGCAGAACTGCTGTTAACGTAACTGGTGATGCTATCTGTACAACAATTATTGCAAAGAATAACAATGCATTAAATATTGAAACTTTCAATAATATGGATAAGACAGAATAAGAAATATTTAATCAACAAGGCCTCAATTGAGGCCTTTTTTTCATCTGATAACAACTTTCAATACTTTATTTTTCGTTTATAACCATTTATATCTTTTTAACAAAGTTATCAATCTTCTTCTTTGAGTATTTTATAATTTTAAATAGATCAAATTTCTTTTTTAAAATTTACTTAGATGTTGTAAAATAAACAAATAAAAAACAAGAACTATAACAACTATAATATTTAAAATATACTAACAAAGAACACACTAAGTACAAAAAAATTGTTTTGTACTAGATTTGGTACACGTTTTTGCACAAACTGAGAACACGTATTTAACTTCAATACAGTCACTTGATCGTTCTTTCTTAATATGAAATATAAGCATTATTAAGATAAAACGGGAGTTAACCTATATACTAAAAATGACATAACTCTCCATTCATTGAAACGATAACGTTAAGGCTGTTTGTATAGAATTGATATTGTATTTTTGATAAAATAAACATTCAAAAAAGGAAATACTTATGAAGGTAGCAGTTTTACTTAGTGGTGGAATAGATAGCTCAACATGCCTTGCATTAGCTGTACGTAAAAATGGTGCGGAAAACGTAGTTGCGATAAATATACAATATGGTCAAAAACATGAACGCGAATTACAATCTGCAGAAAAAATTGCTCAATATTACGGTGTAGAATATAGACTTATTGATTTAGGTTTTATTTTTAAAGATTCAAACTGCTCCCTTCTAAAACATTCATCAGAAGAGATTGTTCATAAAAGTTATAGTGAACAATTAAACGATATTGGTGGTCAAAGAACTGTATCAACATATGTTCCTTTTAGAAACGGTTTAATGCTATCTGTTGCAGCTTCTATTGCGCAAAGTGTTGGTGCAAAAGAAATATGGTATGGAGCTCATAAAGACGATGCAGCAGGAAGAGCCTACCCAGATTGCTCACCTGAATTTGTAGAAAACATGAATAATGCTATATACCAAGGTACTGGTAACGACTTATCAATATACGCTCCATTCTTAGATGCAAACAAAGCTGAAATCGTATGCTTAGGTTTAGAATTAAAGGTACCATACGAATTAACATGGAGTTGCTACGAAGGTAAAGAAAAACCTTGTGGAAAATGCGGCACATGCATTGATAGACATGAGGCATTTGTTTCTAATGGAACTATAGATCCATTAGAAATATAAAGTAATTAGGATTTATTAGATTATGTATAAAATCAAAAAACGTTTAGTAGTTAGTGCAGCTCATTATCTAAAATTAGATTATGACAGTAAGTGCACATCTCTTCATGGTCATAATTGGATAATTGACGTATATTTAAAGTCAAAGGAATTAAACAATAATGGCATGATCATGGATTTTAGCGTAATCAAAGAAAAAATCGAAAAGAAACTAGATCATAAGATCTTAAACGACGTAATTGATGTAAACCCTACTGCAGAAAACATTGCATATTGGATTTGTCAACAACTTGCTCCATTCTGCTACAAAGTAGTTGTTGAAGAAAGCCCAAATAACATTGCAAGCTACGAGGTAGATTAAATTGCCTAGCTATATCGTAAATGAAATTTTTTCATCAATAAATGGTGAAGGAACTTTATCTGGTGAATTAGCTATATTTATAAGACTGGCTGGATGTAATTTAAACTGCATATACTGTGACACAGTATATGCCAAACATCAAAACGACGGAACCTTATATACTCTTGAAGAGATTATCCAAAAAATTAAAACATTTAAAGGCATAAGAAATATCACCCTTACAGGCGGTGAACCTCTTTTTAGAAAAGACATTAACTATTTATTAGAAGCTCTTACAGCTAACGGCTATCTTGTTAATATAGAAACCAACGGTTCTATATTATTAGATAGTTTTATTAACACTCAATATTCAAAACAATTGATATTCTGCTGTGACTATAAACTTCCTTACAGTAATGAAGAAAGTAAGATGAAGGTAAAAAATTTAGAGCTTCTACGTGATAATGATGTATTAAAGTTTGTAATTGGTTCAAAACAAGACCTCGACAAAATATTTGAACTTCTAAACAATTACAACATCAAATCATATATTTATCTATCTGCAGTATTTAACCAAATCACACCCAAAGAAATTGTTGAAAGACTACTAACTTGGGCACCTTTAATTAATACTTCTAAAATTAGAGTGCAACTTCAGTTACATAAATACATTTGGGATCCTTCATGCAAAGGTGTTTAAAAAACAACAAATAACTTTACAAATTTTTATCTAAATATTTTAAAATCCCGTTCAAACCCTTGTAATACATGGATTCCAATTATTCTATAATTACCATTTTTTAGAAAAAATAGCTAAATTTTATTGTAAAACTTAAGATAATATATATAGTGAAAAAAATATAAATCTTAAACCTTTAACCGTTTAATTTTTATTTTTTTCATTCTTGTTTATTTTTTTTGTTAGTTTTTTTATTTGTTTACTTATGTTTTTACATAAGTAAACAAATGTTTTATTTTAACTAGCAGAAAAAATTTTTTCGTTTATATATCTTATAAATTATTATAAAGAACATTATTATTTTGGAGACAACTTATGAATAGCATTGCTACCATTGAACATGGTATAAATGTTCATGGCGATTCTGCACCTCAAAACATTATCAAAACTAACGTTTCAAGTATATTCTCATATGTAGACAACTCATATGATATATCATTTCCATGCTATTTACCTGATAACCAATATATCCCAATAGCAAAACAAAACCATATACTATCTAATACATTTTTAAGGCAGGTTTTATCCTTCTTAGAAGATAACCATAATGATGCTTTATACTTATATGGACCTAGTGGTTGTGGTAAGACTAGTGGCATTACACAAATAGCATCTAAACTAAAATGGCCCACTATACACATTACATTAAATGGTCGATTTGAGCTTAGCAATTTAATTGGGTATAACACTATCATCAATGAAAAAGTGACATTTATATATGGTCCACTTGCACGAGCTATGAAATATGGTTATATACTAGTTTTAAATGAAATAGATCTAGCTGACGCATCAGAACTAGCAGGATTAAATGATATTCTTGAAGGAAGAGACTTAGTAATCCCTCAAAATAATGGAGAGATAATCAAAGCCCATAAGTATTTCAGACTGATTGTAACAGCAAATACAAAAGGCGATGGGAATAGTGGCGAATATGTTGGGGCTCAACTACTTAACGCTGCATTTCTAGATAGATTTAGATTTATAGAATGTAACTATTTAGATAATGACCAAGAATTTGAAATCATTAAGAAAAACGTACCTCAATTATCCAAGAATTTAATCAAAAGTCTAATCAAAATCGCAAATGAAATTAGATTATCAAACCAAAATACTCAATTTGATCATATAACCATAAGTATACCTATGAGTAATAGAGCTTTACAAAGATGGTGTAGACTTATAGTTAATTATCATGGAATAGTTGACGATCCAATTAATACCGCATTAAAAGAGGCTCTTCACGGATTTGTCGGGAGTCCTATGGTCGACTTATACCTAATCAATGTAAAGAAATAGTCTTCATCTAGGTAGCCATATGCTATACGTTTGGCTACCTTAATCTTATTATTCATCCCTTCTAATTTCCCTGTGCTAATTGGATATTTTGAATGCGCTATTAATCCTTTTAATCTCTTTTGTTTTAACTCTGAAAACTTTACTAATTGA
>JAXJQF010000073.1:0-26152 GCA_036311285.1 Ruminobacter sp.
ATAAAGTAAATGCCAATGTGTAAATGCCAAAATAAATATGTCAGTTTTCGCCAACTTGAAATTGTAATTTTTTAGTAAATTTCTCTACTGCTTGATCTGGTTGAGGAGTTGTTATGAGAGTTGATATAACACAAATAGTAAAGGTATGTGTAATGAATGGCATTAAACCAAATTATTTATCTTATAATTGAGCTTCAAGAACAGTTAAACGCTATTATTTAAATCAACAGCAATCAAAAGAAATCCAAGAACACTAACGAAGGAACTAGATAGTTTTGAGGCGATTAGATTAGCTTTAACTAATAACATAAAAGACAATCTCAAGTATTATGACTAATTTACCTTTAATGCTTTGTTGGAGATAAGTTTTTAAAGTTAAAATAAAGAAGTAAAATTTTAATAATTTGCTAATTATAAATATTTGTTACTTATTATTACCATAATGTAACGTAGGGCGTAATATTGAGGCTGCTTAGATAGTATGTTACTGCAATAATCTGTTACTGCATCAGTTAAGTTTATTAACAAATAAAATGGTGTGTATGTACTAATTGTTTGTGTTGCTTATAGTAGTAAAACAGAACAAACAAAAGGAAAAAATCGAATAAAAGTATTAAAATGTATTGATGTTAGTGCTTGAGTTTTTTTTTGTGTTTATCAGGATGTGTATTTTTTAGATTTTTAGCTTATTACTGATAAGAATAAAGTTTTTGGCTTGAAATTGTTGTATTTGAGTAGAGCGGTTTAAATATTTTAGTACCTATAAATGAAAAGCCTGCATTACTGCAGACTTTTAGATCACCACTTTTATGAGAGAATTCTTTTTTTTATGCTACTCTAAAGTTTTGAGCATCAGTTATGTTTGAGACGTTACTTTTTTGCTCACCTTCTACTAACGCACGAATCCAATTTTCTAATTCGTTTTCTTCGTTACCAGTTTCTTTAGCAGCAAAGATATCATTTATAGTAAATGAATCGTTTTTAATACCGTCTTTATTGTTAAAACGGCTGATAGTATGGAATGAACTTGCTTTTACATCCATATCTGTAATTAGGAATGTTACAAAACGTTTTACACCATCGTTTGTTTGGTAGTGTGAACGATAGAATTTGTCGCAGAAGAAACTCTTATCGTGCCACCATTTCATAAATCCAACACTTTCTATAACTAGTGCCATTTCGCACTTAATACCATCAGCGATAAATTTAAATACAACACCATCAATTAATGGAAATTCTGCACTTGCTTTTGCTGTGATAGGGGCATCGTTAAAGCCCATAACTTCAACATCTGAAACGATGTGAACATGTGTTTCTGGAATATCGTTTAAAATTGATTCAATGAAATTTTGAGATGCTTCAGTATTCTCAACTAGCTTTTCAATGATCTCTAATCTCGGTTTTAATAATCTTGCTTCCATGATCTTTCCCTCTCTCTCATGTTTTTGTAATTTGCACTATCATTTTATTATAAAGTGGTTATAGCTTTACTATAAATAAAAAGTGGTAAATGCAATTTCATGCTACTCCTTAGCACATTATTAATTGTTTCATAAAATAATGTATTTTTCAAGTTGAGATTATAGTGTAAATATTAATTTTGTGAATATATTCAAAGTTACGTAATGCATGTATAAAAGATGTTAAATATATGTTAAATATATGTTATATGTGTTGAAATATAAGAGCCAGAAAGCATCTTTTTAAAGAGTGATTGAACTTGTAAAACATGTCAAAAAGATTAATATTATTATATTAATCATTCTTTATACTTTTGTATTAATATACACTAATAGTTGATTATACTATGTTTTTATAATTGAAAACCGTTTCAGATAAAGGTTTTTTGATTATTAAAGTGATATATTTTGTTGCGTAAAAATTTATTAATTTTTGTTTTTGTGTGACTTAGGATGGTTTCTTGTTTTTCCTAGAAATTATTTTGAATTTGAGTGCTTTAGCTGTTTTGACGATTAAGTTCGTGAAGACTAACTAATAGAAGTGCTTGTGAGTGGTTTTTAATTTTTGTGTTTTTGTATGTGTTTGTTTGTGTAGAATAGTTCTTTTTTTACTTTACGTATCTGTGTTACATGCGTTTATTCTTCTTTTTTGTGGTTTACTACTATTTTAAATTGTTGTTTTAGACTTTTAGATTTTGGTTATTTGGTTGAAGATAACCTTTTATTGGTTATTGCTAATGTTGATTCAATTCTCAAATATATAAAAATATGTTTTTAGCGCTTAAATAATACAATAATTTTGTATTTGTTCATGTTTTTTTTTAGTGTCTTGCGTTAATATCTAGTTGTATACCACTTTTCGTTGATTTTTATTTGAGCAATAAGTTTACAAAATATTTAATGTATGGTTATTAAAATGTTTTGATTTATAACTTTTATGTTATGTGTTTTCGTACACTGTACTTTGTACTTATTTTCTGTCGCAAATAAGAGTTTCTAGATAGTGGTGTTAAAGGAAAATAAAAATGTTTTAACATCAATTACTTTTATAGTTTGGTTTGAGAAAGGGGATAAAAGAAGAATTTTCAAATATGTGTTTGATTAGGAGTTTGATTTTTTCTTCTTTATTATTAATGTATAAAAGTTTTTATGGTGTTTAATCCATTAATTAGTTAGATACAATTATAGGATTTGCTAATGAATATTAAGGATGCAATTCAAACTGTTGTTAAAAATTTAAAGTCTATTGATGGGACTTGGATTGATTATGCAACATTTGGAATAATGAAGCGTGTTCAAAAATCTGTGATTAACGGTGTTTATGCTGTATTCGTGTTTTTGATGGTATTGGTAATTGGTCTAAGTGTGCTTAGTTATTCAAGCATGAAAAGTTTGAATAATAATGTAGTTTATATTACAGGGGTGCCTTTAGAATTAATATCTAGCGTTAATATCATTGAAAACAACATATTATCATTAGATATTGCTTTATTAAAGACTTTAAATTCAAAAAGTATTAGCGTCTTAGATGAAAACGAAAAAACTTTATCAAGTGTAACTAACGAATTTAATTTGACATACAATAATTTCGTTAAAGTTGGATCTGAAAATGAAGATATTTTAGATAGTATTTCAAAATTATCTGGTGCAGCTAAATTGTATTTAAGTAGTGTAAAAGATATTCCTGTAAAGAAAAGAGAATTATTAGAACACACTAACAAGGTGTTAAAGAGTAAAGCTGATTTCCAAGGTTTGCTTGCTTTATTCAAAAGTGAAATCAATAACTATAGAGCAAATGCAGAAGATCCGTACATTGCTTCTGTTGTAAAAGAAGTAGAATCTTATATGTCATTAGTTGATAATAAGGTTTATCAATTTTTAGATGCTCAAGATTTAAAGAAGATTGAAGATATTGAATCTTTTATCAAGGATAGACTAGGTGATATTGAAATTGGATATGAAAATGTTCAATTAGAAGATCCTGAATTCAAAAACAACTTAGGTATGTTTTTTGATAATTATTTATTTAATCTAAAAGATAATAGAGGTTTAATCAGTCAATATAAGTTGATGATTATTAAGCAATTAGAATTAGAAAAAGCTGCTGAAATTGCTGCAGAAAATATCACTATCATGAGAAAAGAAATTAAAATCATGAAGAATACTGCAGAAAAAGGTATGAACACAGCTAAGGATGAATCATACTTAGTATTCCATAACGCGGTTATTACTTTAGTTTTATGTTTAAGTATAACTGTTTGTATTGCTGTTGGTATGATTGTGTTATTAGGTAAGAGTATTTCTAGACCGATGAAGACAATCATTGCGGCGTTAAAGTTAATTGCTGATGGCGATATGACTAAGATGATTGTTGTTAAGGAAAAGAATGAATTTGCGGTAGTTAGTGAATACATTAATGATTTAACAGTAAAGGTTGGTGGAACATTAAAGGAAATTACTCAAGAAGCTTTTTCAGTACAAGAAGCATCTAATAGTAATGTGGGTGTAGCGAATGAAGCTACAGATGCTGTGAAGTCACAATTATCTGAAACTATTACAGTTGCTTCTGCAATGAATGAAATGTTAGCAACTTCAAATGAAGTTATCCAAGCTACTGTTCAAACTTCAGATGAAATGCAAGGCGTTGAGAACATGGCTCAACAAACACAGTCAATTATGCATGATACTATTTTAAGAACAGAAGAGTTAGAAAATAAGATTCAGGCAACAACAGATGCTATTCAACAAGTTAATACTATTAGTGATGAAATTACTCAAGTTGTTAACATCATTAAGAGTGTTGCTGGTAGAACAAACTTATTGGCGTTAAATGCTGCAATTGAAGCTGCTCGTGCTGGTGAATATGGTAGAGGGTTTGCGGTTGTTGCTGATGAAGTTAGAAACCTTGCAAGTGCTACAGCTAAAAGTACAAACGACATCAAGAACATGATTGATAAGTTAAGATTTTCTGTTGATAGTGCTGTATTAAGTGCTCAGGATTGTAAGGATGCAATGGAAAGCACTAAGGAAAATGCAAACAATGCGAATATTGCTATTGATGAAATGAAGGTTTCATTAAATAAGATTAACGAAATGACTCAAATGGTTTCAGCTGCTGCGACAGAACAAGGTCAAACATCTGAATCAATCAATATGAACTTACATCATATTACAGAAATTTCAAATGAAAATATGAGTAAGATTGAAACATTGTCAATTAACAGTACAGAGTTAGCTCAACGTGCTAATGTTCAGGCTCAGTTGATTGCAAAGTTCAAGTTACCAAAAGATTAGAAACATTTTATTTTTCCTTATCAAAAATGCCAATTCTTATTGGCATTTTTTTTATTATTGTCGGTATTCCGTGCTATAATGCTTTAAATAACATTTAGTTTGTTTAAGACTTTAGAACTATAAATATAAATCAAGGATAAAGGTTATCTCATAATGAGTATAAATTATAAAAAAATTGCGTTGTCGATTGCTGTAAGCGTAGGTATTTCATTCTTTATTACTGGTTGTGGTGAGAATCCCTCAGAATTAGTAGAGCAAGCAGATAAGCTATGGCAAAATGATTCAGGCGATGATAGAAAAAATGCAATAAAACTATATAAAGAAGCTTCAAACTTAGGTTCCAATGAAGCTAAAAAGTTTTTAGCATACTATTATTTTGAGACAGCTCAATATGAGTTAGCTAAAGAAAATATTGTAGCTGTATTCTCTACATACCCAGTTGATTATAATTATATTTATGGTTTTATGACTCTTTATGGTTATGCAAATATAGAAAAGAATGTAACTAAAGGGATTGAAAATCTTATCAATGCAGGGGATCGCGGTATTCCGAGAGCTTATTTTGAATTAGCAAATTACTATAAAAGTATTTCAGATAATAAATTAGCGATTGAGTACTATAAGAAGGCTTTAGACAATGATATTTTTGAAGCAAAACGTCATTTATCTATGTTAGTAATGTCTAATAAATCTCCTTTAGAAAGCAAATTAAAAGCAGTTAAGTATTTAACTCAAGAAGCTAAAAAAGGTGATCGCGAAGCACAAGCTGTCTTAGCAAGAGCTTATATTGAAGGTAATGGAGTTGACGTTAATTTAAGTAAGGCTCAAGAGTTAATAACCCCACTAATTAAGATTAAAGGTGGTGATGTTGTCGCAAGATTGCTTCAATGTCGTATTTTCTTAATGTCGAATAATTTAAGTCAACAGCAAAAAGGTGCGAGTTTACTAAAAAATCTTGTATCAGAATCTCATGATCCGGAAGCTGCGTACTATTTATCAACTTTATATTACAACGGATTGTATGGATTTGCTCAAGATAAGAAGTTAGCTTTACATAATTTACGTATTGCTCAAAGAGGTAATTTCCCGTTAGCTCTTGTGGACCTTGCAAAAATGTATTTGCTTGGAGAGAATACTGAGGTTAATCCTCATGAAGCTTTTACATTAGTTAATAGAGCTTTAGAATTAGACAAGGACTTAACAGTTGCTTACTATTTACTTGGTGATATGTACATTAATGGTAAAGGTGTTCAAAAAGATCTTAAAAAAGCATACGATAATTTCAAAAAAGCTCAAGATGATGGTCATGTTGAGTCAAGGTTCCAAATTGCTCGTATGGTAAGTCGTGGAGAAGTGTTTGAACTGGACGATGCATATGCGGCTGAAATATATAAGGATTTAGCTGCTCAAAATCATATCGGAGCAAACTATCATTATGGCGAAGTGTTATTCTACGGTATTGGGATTAATCAGAATGTTAAAGAATCTGTAAAGCATCTACAGGTAGCTGCGGAATCTGGTATGGTTGAAGCTCAGTATTTATATGCGATTGCTTTAGATTTTTTAGGCAAGCAGGAAGATGCAATAAAGTGGTTTAAAACTGTTGCAGAAAGTGAACATAATTTAGCTCCAGAAGCTGCTAATCGTTTAGGTGAAATTTATCAAGAATTAGGTGAGTTAAATTTAAGTGCTAAGTATTATAAGAAAGGTGCTGATGCTGGTATTGAAGCGTCTATTGTTAACTTAGCAAGATTATTATATATTAGTGATAAGTTTGACGAAGCAAAGGTTTTATTTGAATCTTTACCTAATAATCCTGTAGCACAAGTGTTTATCGGTCTTATGCATGAAAAGGGACAGGCGTATCGTGAAAATGAAATTCAAGCGTTAGAATGGTATGAGAAGTCTGCAAATCAAGGTAATGTTGATGGAATGTATCTTCAAGCTTTACTTTTATTAAAGGGAAAAGATATTCCAGATGAGTTAAGAACTAACTCTAAAAAACTATTAGAGCATGCATCATGCTTAGGTAATGCAGATGCGTTAATATATCTATCAGAAGTATATTATACTCGTTACGCTTCGAATAATACAGGTGTAGGTTGGTTAAAGTATGGCTTAGATGACTTAAATATTCAGCAGGCTGGTTATATATTGAATGAAAAGAGTGTTAATCAGGATTTCTTAAACAGCTCATATACAGAAGTTAAGAGTCTCTGTTCTAAGATTAGAAAATAAGAAGTAATTGGTAAAAAATACGATAGCTCTTGCTATCGTGTTTTGTTAAGTATAGGACTAAGTAGTTTCATTTATTTTAATTTAATGTAGTTTTTAAAAACAAAAAAGAATAATCTTCTTTTTTAATAATATAAAGCATAGAGGGAAAGACTAATGATGAAAAAGATTTTACTAGCTTCAGCGGTTGCGGCAGTTATTTCGATGTCGACAACAGGTTGTGTTACTCCAGTTGTACTTGCTGGTACAGCAATTGGGGCTAGTGCAGTTGTAGCAACAGATCAAAGAACAACAGGCACAATGATTGATGATAAATCAATTGAAATCAAAGCTGCTTCAATTATTAAGAATAATGAGAAGATTGCAAAGGAATCTAAGTTAGAGGCAACCTCTGTTAATGGAACAGTATTGCTAACTGGTCAATGCTTAAATCAAAAGTATGTTGATTTTATAGTTGAAAATGTAAAGAAGATTGATGGTGTGGATCGTGTAATTAACAAGATCACAATTGAAGAGCCTATTTCGTTAGGTCGTCGTGCAGATGATACTTGGATTACAACTAAGGTTAAAACTCAATTATTATTTGGAGAAGAAATTAATTCAGGTAGATTTAAGGTTCTTACAGAAAATGGCGTAGTTTACTTAATCGGTTTAGTTACAAAGGATGAATCGATTCGTGCAGTGAATGTTGCAAGTCAAATTTCAGGGGTGTTAAAGGTAGTTAAGATCTTTGAATACATTAGTGTAGATAGTAAGGTTAAGCCAATTTTTATAGAAGATGAAAGCCCTATGACCTTAAAGGAAACATATGTAGAAGACGTTGTTGAACCATCTTCAAGCAATAAGTCAATTGGTACAGAAGATGCTCCTATTTATTATGAAGAAATAGGTCCTCTTGAAACTATCGATAATACAAATACAGCAATTACTCCAGTTGAAAGTAATAATGCTGCTGTAGTTGATGTTCAAAGTCAAAATCAAAATGACGGTGCGATAATAGTAGATAAACCAGTGTTAAATAGAGTAGATCTTAGCGCTCCAGCTACTAATGATCCAACAATTGATGATTCTTTTATTATTGAATAATAAAAGCTCCATTAATGGTATTATTAGTGGTAAATAAAAGCTAACAGTTTGTAAAACCGTTTCTAGAAATTTAGACAGATATAGTTCTAAGTGGAAACGGTTTTGTTTTATCTATTTTGAATAGTAATTCGCTTTATACATTCTCTAATGTCTAATCTAACGTTTAGTTATCTTGTTAATTTTCTTGTTCAATAATTCGTTACGACATCTATATAAATTCGTGTTGTATAATCATAAATCTAAAGATGATTTAGTTAATTTTATATATATTTTTCTTATTTTATGTTACATTGTTTGTAAATAAAGTTTTTGTTTAGAACCTTTTTTACAAAGTTTAACATTTATAACTTAATATTATTAAAACAAGAACAATAAAATAAAAGGAGTGAGCATGTCTGAAGGATTATATAAGTCAAACGAAGCAATGTTTGATTCTAATGTAGTTGCAGGTATTCATGATAGAAAAGAATCTCGCATTCGTGACTTACAGACACAAGTAAGTGTGAAATTTAATGGGTTAAAGAGATTTGCTCATGATTTATGGCGTGTACAAAAGATTGAAGATTTAATTTTTGGTAGAGTTAGATTACCTTATGTTTTAATCAATAACTATCTTCAATATATCCAATTACCAAATGAAGTTGAATCATTGAATTTTGAAGGCGAAGAAATAGGTTATTATTTTATTAGAATAAAGCACAAAAAGTACGGTAAGATTTTAATTAAATTTAAGCTTCAAGAAATTCATTTGAACAAAGAAGATTTGAAAGTTCGTGTAAATCTTGAAAATTGGGAAATGCCAGATGCTTCTTGGTTTACAAGAAATATGATCAAGGTGGGACTACTATTATCTAATAAAGAAGTAGATATTTTGAATAGATACTGTCCAATCTTGAGTTTTGAAAAAGATGAAAATAACTCTAAGCAATATATCATCAACTTCACTAATGTAATCAAAGAAGCTCTTGATGAAAACTATCTATCAATGACAATGGTTAGGCTTATAAATTGGACTCCGTTAGATAACAATTTAATGCTTCAAATTTCGATTAGTAGCGAAAAGCTAGTGAAGTATTTAAAGAATAAGATGCCAATTTTATTCGACTAATGCTTGCACTAACTCTTGTCACTGGTTAGTTATTATAAAATAAGTACTTAAAAGTATAATCAATAAGAAGAAAACGGTTGAACCGTTTTCTTTTTTATTTTCCTTTTTCTTTCTTTTCTTGTACATTGTTTTTTACATTTATTTTCTTTCTTTTTTTTACATATTTGATTGTGTTGTAACGGACCGTGTGATGGTATGGAGCTAATCAGAGCAAAGAAAAGCTTTTTATTCTACATCCAAAAGTAATCATTTTAATATGTAATACTAATTACGTTTTATCAGTTTTTCTTAATATAACAAATGTTTTAGTTGCAATTAATGCATCCGGTAAAACTTATTCATTAAAGGTTATTTTTCTTGCGTTGCATTTTGGATTAAGTAAACCAATAACATAGTGAGACAGAAAAGAATATATCAATTTTATAATTATGGTTAAGAACTTTTTGATATCTTAAAAATGAATACTTTTAATGAAAAAAATTTGGTTGTGTTTCAAAAAATTAATATAAAAAAATGTATAAAAAAACGTTTTCAAATTCCAATTTATAGTATAAAATACAAACACTGACCAAAAAATACACACACTGGTTATGCACTGTGATTATGAAAATATAATGATTACAAATAATTATAGAAATGCATAAGAATGATAATAATAGATTGGACTCTTTAGTTTATAAACGTTTGAATAGAACGATAAACTAAGTTTAAAACAAAACTAGGACTAATTTAAGCTAAGCTATATAGCTGTAAAACTGTTATATTGATTAGTTGTCTCTATGAAGTTGTAGATATACAGATACTTTTTAAGATAATTTTAGACTTAGATAAGTTTAGACAACAAAGGACATTCTCTTTTTTCTCGTTTGAAGTAATTTTTTATATTTTATTTTTTAGTCACTAATACATAATCGTGCATGATTTTAAAATTAAAGAATAAGGACTGAGGAAAAGTTTATGAAGTTTTCTTATACAAAGATTGCATCTACAGTGTTAGCAGCTTTATTGTTACCTGCCTGTGGTGGCGGTAGCAGTGGAGGCGATGAATGCAAAGGCGATAACTGTGGAACCAATCCACCAAACCCTGAAGTTATTTCTTATGACTTAAAGATTAACGTTCAAGAATATGAAGATAAGATTGAAAACGCGATAGTTTGTATTGATATGAACGAAGATGACGTTTGTTCAAACGTTTCTACTAATGCAAATGTGTCTACCAACGCAAATGAAATAAAAGATATTGGTGTTGTAAAAACTAAAAACGGTTACGTTACATTCAAAGTAACTAGTGAAGATAAGATCACAGGTAAAAATATCTTAGCTTATACAAGTAATAAGGCTGTTTCTCTACGAGCTCCTGTTTCAAAAGAAGACTTAAAAGAAAATACTGTAAATGAAATTTTTGTAACTCCATTAATTAATGTTTTAACAAAATATATTGAGTTATCTGGCAAGAATTTAAAAAATGCTAAAAAAGAATTAGCAGATACAATAGGAATAAGTGTTGATGCGTTTAATAAGTCTGTAACAACAAAGGGTTCAGCTCTAAACGTATTAGTAGAAACTTTAGATGTGTTAGATATTGCAAAGTCTAATGATGCTCAAGAAATTCTTCAAAAGACAGCACAGAGTTATACAAAGATCGAAGAGGCAATTAAGAATGATGTTAAGCCTGAACAGATTGTGTCTGATGTTGTAAATAATAGTGAAAAAGAAAATCCATTTGAAGAAATTAAAACAGAGCCTGAAGGTGATGTTACTAATGAACCACCAGTTGCTAAGTTTATTTTCACTGTAAAAGATAATGGTTTAGTTGAATTTACAAATCAATCAGAAGATGTTGATGGTGATAAGTTAACTTACATCTGGAATTTCGGTGACAACACTTCTAAGGATAAGACTGAAAATCCAGCTCACGTATATGCTAATAACGGTAAATATGTAGTTGAATTATTAGTTTCTGACGGTAAGATTACAAGCAAGTATTCGACTGAAATTGAAATCGGTTCAATTCAAAACAACTCACCAGTTGCAAGTTTCTATACTGTTGTAGAAGGCTTAGAAGTAACATTCAAGAATACTTCAACAGATCCTGAAAATGATTCATTAACATATTCATGGAACTTCGGTGACCAACAAACATCAACAGAAAAAGACCCAGTACACGTTTATAAAGAAGCTGGTACATATACAGTTACTTTAGTTGTAAATGACGGTACAAGTGATTCAAAGCTATATAAGAAGTCAGTTGAAGTTGTTAAAGTTTATGAAAATAACGCACCTGAAGCTTCATTTGCGTTTACAGTTTCACAATTAGATGTAACTTTTGTGAACAATTCTTCAGATGCTGACGGTGATGAATTAACTTATTCATGGAACTTTGGTGATGGTGAAACATCAACAGTAGCTTCTCCAAAACACACATATGAAGAAGCTGGTACATATGAAGTTTCTTTAACTGTATCTGATGGTCAGATTGAAAAGACTACAAAGAAGAATGTTGTTGTAAATAAGAAAGTTGACCCTGAAGAAAACGTTGCTCCAGTTGCTGACTTTAGCGCAAAAGCAACAGGATTATCTGTAGCATTTAAGAATAACTCAAGTGATGAAGATGGCGATACTTTAGAGTATTCATGGGATTTTGGTGATGGTAAAACATCAACAGCAGCTAACCCAACTTATAAATATGCTAAAAAGGGTACTTATGACGTTGTATTAACTGTAACTGATGGAAAGGAAACAGCTACAAAGAAATTATCAGTAACTGTTAATGATGGCAATGTTGGTGATAACCATGCTCCAGTTGTAGATTTCTACTATGAATTCAAGGGCTTAGACGGCTTTGTAATGTCAAATGTTACTGATGAAGATGGTGATACTTTAACTTATCATTGGGATTTCGGTGACGGAAATACATCTGACAAGATGGAGCCTAGTCATAAGTATGCAACAGGTGGTGAAAAGGTTGTTACATTAACTGTTTCTGATGGTAAGGAAACTGTATCAAAGACTTACAGATTCACATTACAAAATGTTGAAATTGTAAAACCTACGAAGAATGGTATTTACTATAATGGTAAATACACTCATATTTACGTATGGAGAAGTGAACAAGACAAACCATTTGGTGATTGGCCAGGTAAGACTATGGATTCAGCTTCAGAATCTTCTGCATGGAAGTTCGTTGATACTTCATCTGTAGGCAACGATAAGATTAATTTAATCTTTAATGGTGGCGGTCAAACTGGTGATATTAAAGGCGTATCACCTAAAGGTTGTTACAAAAATGATACATGGATAGAGTATGATCAGTGTACTTTATCAGATCAAGACGTTGAAACAATATCAGGTGGTAAAAAACCTATAGGTAATGTTGTTATTGGTGATATCCCTTGGTACGAATTAGATTACGATGATGCAGGAAAAGGTTTAACTGTAACTTCTGATATTAGTGGTGTTCAATCTGCTCCATTTGTTACAACTAACCTTGCACCAGGTAGCCATTACTCAACTAAGACGTTAGAGTTATCGCTAGAAGATGCTGACAGAAGACGCACATCTGGTACAATTTACTATACATTGGATAACTCAAGACCAACAGAAAGCTCTGCTAAGTACACAGGTCCTATTACATTAGAAGATACTTCTGAAGATGGTTTAGGTACTGCTTATCGTTTACGTGTATTAGTTAAGGGTGATAACGGTATGTCTCAAGAGCAATCATTCTTCTGGTTCTTCAAGAAGAATAAGACTGTAGCTCCTGCAACAGATTTCCGTGACGAAACCATTTACTTCGTATTACCTGCTCGTTATTATGATGGCGATCCGTCAAATAACTATCACTGCCGTGATAGATATGACCCAGAAGATCCATCATGGAGAGGTGACTTTAAGGGGTTAATTGAGAAGTTAGATTATATCAAGGGTATGGGCTTTACAGCTATTTGGGTAACTCCACCAGTTGAAAACCGTTCAGGTTTAGACTATCACGGTTACCATGCATACGATTGGTTCCAAACTGACTTAAGATTGGAAAGTCCTGGTGCAGCATACTTTGACTTAATCAAGGCTGCCCATAAGAAAGGTATCAAGATTGTACAAGACGTGGTATTAAACCACTCAAGTAACTATGGTATTCGTGGTCAAGTTTTCCTTCCAAAGATTCCTACTAAGTACTACGTAGACCCAGCTTATGGTAAGGGTGGTATCGATAATGGTCCATATCAAGGCACATTAGGTGATTACAACTCTATTAACCGTTGTGATAACGACAACCCTGTAGCTCCTGCATGGCATAGAAGATTATGTGCTGGTGATCCTGATGCGTTAGCAACATTCACATTAAGGGGTACAGAAGGTGAAACTATAAATATTGCTGGTGTTGCTGATAAGAGCATCAACAATCACTATTGGTGGAATCCAGGTAACCAAGGTGAATATTTACCTTCTAAGTGGTATCACAATGGTTATACAAACATGTGGGAATCTGTAGAAGAAGTTCAACAAAGATCTATGGCAGGCGACTGTGTAGACTTAAGAACAGAATCAAAACATGTTCAAGATTACATGAACTCAGCAATGAACATGTATATTGATATGGGTATTGATGCAGTACGTATCGACACATTAAAGCATATGCCTCGTGAAGAAGTTATTTCAATGGTAAGCACATGGCAAGCTAAGAAACCAGGTATGTTTGTATTCGGGGAAGCGTTGATTAAGGGCTTTGGTGATAATACTCCATCTGAATTACTTCCTTGGTACTACACTCGTACATCTAGTGCTAGTTCAAAGTCTGGTGACTCAGGTATTTCTGTATTAGACTTCTCTTTAATGAGTACATTCAGAGACAACGTGTCTAAGGGTGGTTTAAATGGTTTAGCGGATGTATTTAACAGATTTGATAACGATTACGCTGATGCAACTAAGTTAGTTACATTCTTCCAAAACCATGACTTAACACCTGATAATTCATGGTCTGGTAATGGGGCTCAACACTGCTGTACAGATCGTAAGAACAGTGCGTTAGCATACAACGTGTTATGGACAGTTCGTGGTATTCCAGTAATGTATGCTGGTGACGAAACTGGTGCTCGTGTTGGTTTACCTCCTGATGTAGTTGGTTCTAATGACTTAGTTAAGACTACAGGTCGTTTATATATCGGTGATTCTTTAGATAACGGTGATCCAATCATTGGTCATATCACTGACTTGAATGCGATCAGAAAGTCTTCTAAGGCATTACAACGTGGTAAGTTAAAAGTATTAAATGGTGAGCCATTAATCTTTGAACGTATCTATGAAAACGAAAGAGCAATCGTTGCAATTGTAGGCTCTGGTGGCGGTACTGCAAACGTTTCAGGTGCTACAGATGGTTCTTATGTAGACGTTGTAACTGGTCAGAAGTACACAGTATCTGGCGGCTCTGTAAATCTTGGTTCAATTCCAGGTAGCTCAATGAGAGTTCTTATTAAGGATTACTCAGGCGGCAAGGTTGCAGGTAAGAGTCAGTTCTTAAAATAATAAGATTTTAAAACTGTAATAAACGTTCAGTTAGAACATAAAATAAATTAAAGCCTCGATGAAAATCGAGGCTTTGTTTTTATTCTTTACTACATTCTTATAGAGTAGCAGTTACAAAAACGAATTAGAACAAATAAAGATATTTTGCCCCTTCTCGAAATTGTTGAGATTTAGATGGAGAACTAGTATCGAATCAGTGTAAAGATATAGTTCTCATCTCTATATCAGTACGCAATTCTTTTAGCTTTTTTAAATTCATAATTCGTAAATTCATAATTTGAATCTTTAAATTTTCTGATATTGATGAAATGAGTAGTGAGAGCTACCAATCTTTTCATAATGTTATAAGTTTTGAATAGAAAATCTATGAATAAAACTCATATTTCTATACATACACTTAAGTTTAAGTTTATACTTACAGTGCAAATCATAAGAATTTAATAATAAACATTAAAATCTGGAATTTATAAGTTATAGAAGATTGTCATGAAAAATAAATTTGTAAAAAGAATTGTTAGAATTGTTTTTATTGTAGCTGTCTTATTTATTGTATTATTTTATATGCCTGGTTTGATTAACAACGGTAAGGTAAGTTTAGGTACTACGAACTCTTATAAAAATAGCGTTGTTGAAAATATAAGAAAAGATAGTGCAATCTCTTCGGTAGCAGCTGATAATAGTACAAGCTTGAATCAAAATAATAATAAAACAACTTACGTAAGATTTTTACATGTAAATGATTTACATTCATATATCTTTCCTCAAAAGCTTTCTTTTTTAATCGACAACAAAAAGATTACTACTAAAGTAGGCGGTATAAGTGCTTTAGTATCTAAAGTAAAAGCAATTAAGAGTACTAAGCCATCTTTAGATGAAAAAATTTATAATAGCTTTGATCCTAAGGTTGATACATTTGTGTTATCGGCAGGAGATCAAATTAGCGGTTATTTCCCAAACTATAATGAGTATTTAGGTGAACTTGATGCCATTGTTCATAAAAATCTTCAGACTGATTTTTATATTTTAGGTAACCATGAGTTCGATAAAGGTGTAGCAGGACTTGATATGCTCAACAAATTTATGTTGAAAATAGCTCCTAATACTACTTTAGCTAGTTCTTTAAACACTGTTTTTTTAAATGATGAAGTTATGACTCGTAATTATAAATCTTCACTAAATAATGATTTAAAGAAACAGTTGTTTGAGACACAAAACCTAAAGGTTTTGTCTAATGGTCAAGTCCTTGAGTTCTATTCGTTTGTAGATGACTTTTTTGTATTAAAGCAAGAACCAAAATCAACGACAAGCATTGAATCAAAAGCATTCTTAGATAAAGTAAACGCGAAAATGAAAGAAGCTAAAGAAAAAGGGCATATAAATGTAATAATTTTACATGCAGGTTTTGAATTAGAACAAAAACTTGTTGGTTCTTTAAAATATATTGATGTCGCAATTGGGGCTCATTCCCATACATTATGTGGTGATTTTAAAAATCTAGGTGTTGATACAATCTGTAATTATCCTTTAACGTTAAAGAATGCTAGTAACAAAAATGTTTGCTATGCTACAGCGTTTGAGCATGGCAAGTTAATCGGTGAACTAAATGTTGAATATAAAAATGGTGAAGTTGTTGCTTGTACAGGTAATGTAAAGTTTCCTGTACATGTAACAGAATCATTCTTTGAAGAAAATAAAAAGAGTGCTTCTGATTTTATGTATCAAGTAATAAATACAGGTAAATACAATATTGAATTAGCTAAGAATGATAAAGAATTTGACGAAGAGATCTCTAAATATACTCAAGAAATTAAATCAAAATACAATACTAATTTAATAGCTAATACAGAACCACTTTGTTCTAATAGAATTCCAAACATAATGTGTGACATTAAATTAAAGATTAACCCACATGACTCAGAAGTTTGCCAAGTATTTCAAAGAGCTTTATTAGATATAACAAAAGCAGATTTTGCCTTAATTAATGCGGGGGCATTTAGACATGATTTAGAGGTAGGGGATGTTTATTTAGAAAAGTTTAGAACGATGTATCCTTTTGATGGCAAGCTATATTTTTTAAAGTTAAAAGGTTCTGATATCAAATCATTACTTTTATCATATTTAAATATGCTTTACCAAGACATTGATAAATACGACGGTATTTTTCCATGTGGTTATGGCTTAAGTATGGATTTAAGTGTAAATGGAAGTAAAGATACATTGGATAACTCTAATTCTAAACAAAACACTCAAGTTCTATTAGACAACATTGTCATTAGAGCTAGAGAAAAAAGTGACGTTGATACAAACGAATATAAGTTCAATGTTCTTGAAGATAATAGAGAATATGTATTACATATTAATGATTACTTACTGAATATGATTAAGAATGTAAATAAGGACATTGATAAATTTATAATAAAGGAACATCCTTCAGTATTTGAGTTGTACGATCAATACTTTAAGCAACATAAGGTTCTTCCAATTTACGATGAAGTTAACTCATTTGTAAGAAAGTTTCAAAGTAAGAACAAGTGACGCAAATAAATCTAACAGTTTATAAATTTAAAATAAGCCTAAGAAGTAATATATCTTAGGCTTTTTTATTAATGGAACAATGTTAAGTAATGCCTAAATGGAGAATGATAGAAAGTATTGTAAAGAATTGATATTGTGGAACTTATTGGCAAGATCGTGGATTGAAAGTTATTCCGACAGTATTTTGGGCATTGAAATCGAGTTTTAGCTTTTGTTTTGAAGCTATAGAGAAACATTCGATTGTTGCTGTAAGTACATTGGGGTGCGTGACTATGCTCCAAAGATTAAGTGCTTAATATTAGGTAGTCCTGCTTTAAATATCAATTTATATGTTCTTTTTGCAAGATCGATGTTGTCTTTATATCAATTTATTAGGGGAACATTCTTTATTAAATCTTATGTTAAGGGAAATTTATTAACTCACGACAAGGAACGTGCTAAATCATATGGACAAGATAAACTAATAACTAGTCAGATTGCAAGTAACATTCTTTTACAATTATATGAAAACTCTGAAAGAATAGTAGCTGATGCACATGCTATTACTGTTCCTACACAGTTGTTTATATCTGGTAGTGATTATGTAGTTAAGAGAAAGCACCAAATTAAGCTTTATGAAAATTTAGGAAGCTTTATTAAAGAAAAGCATATTTTAAAGGGATTCCATCATGATACATTTGGAGAAAAAGACAGAGCAAAGGTATTTGTTCAAATAAAAGAATTTATCTTAGATAGATATAAGGATGATGACTCTGCTTTAGCTTCACCTAATAGTTTAATTAACTTAGATAAATGGGGGCATAACGCAGACCTTTACAGAAATTTATCTCACAAGGTTTATGACGAATTTATCCTAAGTAAAAAGTTATATTACATGGTAACTAGATGGTCTTTAGTTACACTTGGTTCGTTATCTAACGGTGTAAAATTAGGTTTAAAAGAAGGCTTTGACTCTGGTTCAATGCTTGATTATGTATATGAAAACCAAGCTCGTGGTAAGCTTTTAATCGGAAAGCTTTTTGATAAGATTTATTTAGACTCTCCTGGTTGGAAAGGTATTAGAACAAGAAAGAGTAATATCGAATATGCTATTAAGTTTGTTTCAGAAAAAATCTCTTCAAATGGAAGCAAGGTTAAATTAGTTGATATTGCGGCAGGTCACGGTAGATATATTGTCGATGCTTTAAAGGGGATTGATAATTTAGAAAATGCATTATTAAGAGATTATAGTGATATTAACGTGACTCAAGGTAATGAATTAATCAATTCATGTAATATGAAAGACAAGGTTAAGTTTGTAAAAGGTGATGCTTTTGATAAGGAATCATTTAAAGGTATTGCTAAACAATTTAATATTGGTGTTGTAAGTGGTTTATATGAATTATTTAATGATAACCAAGCAATTCTAACATCATTATCAGGAATGTATAAAGAAATTGAAGACGTACAGAAGAATTTAGAATTTCTAACATTAGTTAAATCATTAAATGAAAAAGAATCTATTGACAAAGATACGGATAAAAATTATACTAATGTTAAAGAGGTACAAAATGTAAATAATTATAATGAGGAACCAAAAGATGTACGATTTGAAAATAAATTGGAAAGCGTGTCAACCGATAGATCTCAAGACAGTGGATCAGGAGGGGTTAGCGAAATATCAGAAGAGATACGACGTAACGACAACGGAAATGTCGCAAATGATAGCGAAGTACGACCTAACGAAAGAGGAACTGGATCAAATGAGAGTTCTTTATCAAGATCTACAGAACGACAAGATCGAGATCAAGACGAAGAAAAATCTGGAATTGAAAGTAATTCGACCAATGACTCCATTATTCGAGAGGTTGGAGAAAATCATGGAGATGTTCGACGAGGAGCAACTGGGGTTCGAGTTCGAGAAAACGTGGGTAGTGTATCATATGCTACACAACAGAATGGAAATTCTAACTCAAATAACAGCTTTGGGACTGTTCAAAGCGACGGATATACAACATATTTATCGAATGGAAATGGACGACCTATATCCGTCGATCCGAAGCGAACCGATTGGCTGGAGAATACTACATCAAGTGATTTGGGAGGATTTAATACAGAAACCTATATTGAGACTAAGGAGGGAGCTGGACACAGAGGGGATGTGGGACGCAGCAGATTATCTGAGCAGTCTGGAGAACGATTTAGCGACACAGTTGAACAATTGGGAGACTCCACCAATGGCAGAACTATTCAGGAATCATGGGATAGAGTGGTTGAGACAATACGCGATAGACCTTTATCCGGAGATAACAGAGGAAATAGAGGAGGAAGCTTATTCAATGAGCGTGGGAAGCTGGTCATTTATGAAGATAGAGTATCTGCTCAAAAATCATCCGAAAAAAATACTGAAAATGTTGGAGGAAGAGGAAACAGCGAAGGAATATTTGACAAAGCTCCAGAATCAAGCAGAACAGATGTATCAAACTCATCTAGCTCAACTGAAGAGCGGGTTATCACAGGACGAACAGGAGAAATATCAGACAATGAACGAGTTGATGGCGAAAGAAAAAGTAGTCTATTCTCTGATTTGTACGCAAACAACAAATTAGATAAATCACAATTAAGTGGAGTTCCGCTATTTTGGATCTATAAAAATCTATAAAATATATTTTTTAACAAATTAAGCCTTCATCACTAGATTTGCTAGCTGATTCTTTTCTAAGTCAGCTAGTATTGATCTAAGCTCCGGACTCTTTGAAGACTCAGATATTCTTAGATGGCAATAAACGTGCTTCTGTCATTTTTGCGAACCATTATCTTATTTCACATGGTGGAGGTTTCTTGGTAATTCCTGAAAAGGAAGTACCGGAATTCAAACAACTACTTGTAAGATTCTATGAAGGTGAAGATATTGCTATAATTGCAGCATTTATGAAAGAACGTTTCTGGAAAACGATAGAATCCTAAATATTACAAATATTGGGGAGCAAAGTTTGTCTGAATCATTAGAATTTGTTCCCCAATATTATAGAATGTTAAAATGAAAAAATACTGCATGCTCATGATTATCCAATAAAAGATAACTTAAATGAGAGAACTAATAGATTATCAACTAAAAAAGAATATAAAAAGTATAAGAAATATTTTATAGGACTACCCAAATATGATGAATGGTAATTTAGAAGACTTTGCAGAAAATTTATTTTGCGGTCAAGATATATATTTCTCGTATAAAGGACATCATTACTTTATGCAAAGTTATTACGATAAAGAAAAAGATGTGCTTGTAACCTATGTTGATTATGACTAGATGCAAGAACCAGACATGGAAGTCCCTAAAGATTTTATTTGGTATTATGAGCAACCAAGATCTGAAGTTACTACAAATGGTTTTAATGCTGAAGCATTCTTAAGTGCTCCAATATGGGACGGTAAGACCTTTAGAGAAATAGAGAAAGATGTCTATTGGACTGACTAACTTTGGTAGAATGGAAGTAAAGTTTTGGTTTAAAACCAAATTAGGGTTTTGATTTAAAATTAAGATTTTTACTAGAATCATGTAAAACTGATTTTAGTGAAAATATCATGTTATAGAGTTTTAGAAAAGTAGCTACTAAGAACTTATGCCTAGATTACAAATTAGAGTTGATTATCCAAAGATTGTCATCGCTCATACTCGTCGTGATGAGTATCAATATAAAGGTGTAAAGATTATAGATATTGCTGATTAGTTCTTTTAGCTTAAAGCAACTTTAACACTTCAAGGTTAATGCCATTTTTAAATAGTTTTATTATTCGATAAAATATATATCAATTATAAAAATATACTTAAATTATCATTTTTAGATTACATTACCATAATAATCTAAAAATAAGCATAAGCGTAAATATGCTTAACAAACTTCTATTCGCTTTTGTTTAATCAATATCAATGTTGTTGTTTTATTTAATTACAATAATTTGTGATTATCTTTTCAAAATAATTCCTTTTTGTTTGTTTATTTTTGTTGATAGGTTCATTATTTAAATATAACAAGGGAAAATTTATTCTTTATTTTTAAATGAGAAAAAGTCTCGTTTAAATTTATAAAGGAATATTGCTTTTTATTAAGTTTTATGAACTTAAAATTTAATAAAACGTACATGTGACAGCTAATTTATTTTATATGTAGGTTTTATATTAGGTTTCCTAAATATAAAAATATGTTCGAGTAAGAGATCTTAGATATTAGGTCTTTAATATAAGAATGTGAGACTATTATGAGTTCTGAAGATTCAAAGAAAATGATTGCATTTATACACTGTGAAGGTTGTGCAAGTGGTAAAGCAAGATTCGCTAAAATTGAAGTTTCTTGTAAAGAAGCTGTAGAATTAGGTTTTTTACGTGATGAATGTAAAAGTGGATGTGTAGGCTGTGGTGACTGTGTTAAATCGTGTAAATTAGGTGCGATTAAAAAATTAGGAAATCAAATTTTTATTGATAGAAATATATGTAACGGTTGTGGGGATTGTGTTAAAGCAGGTGTGTGCCCTCAAAAGTTGATCCGTTTAATTCCAGCAGATGCAACTAACTTTATTCCATGTTCTTCAAAATGTGATGATGAAGATAGAGTAAGAGCTTTATGTAATTATGGTTGTATCGCTTGCGGTGAATGTGAAAGAGCATGTCCAAGAGGCGCAGTAAAGATTATTGATAACCACGCAGTAATTGATTATTCAAAGTGTGTTGGGTGTAGTGCATGTACAATTAAATGTAAAAAGAAGATAATTCAAGACACTTATCATGACCTGACAAAACTAAAGACTCATGTTGCTTTTGTTAGATGTAGTGGTGGTAATAGAGCTTTTGATAAATTAGAAGGCCGAGGATATAAGGATTGTAAAGAAGCTTTATTAAATACAAACTTAGAAGCCGAAGGATTATGTACAACAACTTGCTTAGGTCAAGGAAGTTGTACAGCTGTATGTCGTTATGGTGCGATTACTATTGTGAAAGGTACTGCTTTTGTTGATATTGAAAAGTGTGTTGGCTGTAGAGATTGTACGTTTGTATGTCCTCAGCATCTAATAAAGATTGTTCCATACAAGGGTATGAAACAAGTTCCTTGTTCTTCTAAAGATGATTATGAAGATAAGACTAAGGTCTGTGATTCTGGATGTATCGGCTGTGAGGATTGCGTAAATAATTGTCCTAATGACGCAATTTATATGGAAGAAGCTCATGCGGTTATCGATCCTAACAATTGTATAAATTGTAATATGTGTAGTTATGTATGTCCTAGAAATGTAATTAAGGAACAAAGTGTTCCAGAGTACATCTATGTACAAAGAGCGATTTTGTCAGGTTCTGATGAAGATGAAGGCAAAGGAGAATAAAAATGAGAAAGTTAAAAACAATGGACGGATGTACAGCAGCTGCACATGTTGCTTATGCATTCTCTGAAGTGTCTGCAATATATCCTATTACTCCTTCATCTCCGATGGCAGAAAGTATGGATGAATGGACTGCACAAGATAGAAGAAATATATTTGGTGAACAAGTTAAGATTATTGAAATGCAATCTGAAGCAGGGGCAGCTGGTGCTGTTCATGGTTCTATAACAACAGGTTCTTATACATCTACATTTACAGCATCGCAAGGGTTGTTGTTGATGATTCCTAATATGTATAAGTTAGCAGGTGAACAAACTCCTACTGTATTCCATGTTGCAGCAAGAACATTAGCAACTCATGCTTTATCAATTTTTGGTGATCATTCAGACGTAATGAGTTGTCGTCAAACTGGTTTTGCGATGCTTTGTTCTAACAGTGTACAACAAGTTATGGACTTATCAGCTGTAGCTCATTTAGCAACTATTGATGGTAAACTTCCAATGATGAGTTTCTTTGATGGTTTTAGAACATCTCATGAAAACCAAAAGATCGAGATTTGGGATTATGAAGAACTAAAGTCAATGGTAAATTGGGATGCCATAAAAGCATTTAAGAAGAAAGCATTACACCCAGAACACCCATATTGTATGGGGAGTGCCGAACAACCTGAAACATTCTTCCAACACCGTGAAGCTTGTAATAGTGCTTACTTGTCAACTATTGATGTAGTTGAAAAGTACATGAACATGGTAAACGAAAAGATTGGTACAAACTACAAGCCATTTAATTACTACGGTGCAGAAGATGCAACTGAAGTTGTAGTAGCAATGGGTAGTGTATGTGAAGCGTTAGAAGAAGTCGTAGATTACTTAAATGCTCAAGGTAAAAAGGTTGGTGTATTAGAAGTTCATTTATATAGACCATTCTCTGTAAAACACTTATTAAGTGTTATGCCAAAGACAGTTAAGAGTATTGCTGTATTAGATAGAACCAAAGAACCTGGTGGGGTTGGTGAACCTTTATATCTAGATGTTGTATCTGCTTTACGTGGAACAGAATTTGAAAATTGTACAATCTGTGGTGGTCGTTATGGTTTAGGTTCAAAAGATACTCAACCTGGTGACTTAATTGCAGTATATGAAAACTTATGGGCAGATGTTCCAAAGAAAGAATTTACAATTTCAATTATTGATGATGTAACTAATCTTTCATTAAAGACTTTATCTAACCCTGACGTAGCACCAAAAGGAACTACATCATGTTTATTCTGGGGTTTAGGTGCTGACGGTACAGTTGGAGCCAACAAGAACTCTGTAAAGATTATTGGTGACTACACCAAGAAAAAGGTTCAAGCTTACTTCCAATACGATTCAAAGAAATCGGGTGGTGTTACTATTTCTCACTTAAGATTTGGGGACACTCCAATTAAGTCTACTTATTATGTAAAACAAGCTGATTTCGTTGCTTGTCACAACTGTTCATATTTAACTAAATATGAAATGGTTGAAAACATCAAGGACAATGGATATTTCTTATTAAACTGCCCATGGACTATTGAAGAATTAGATAGATTTATCCCAGCCAAGGTTAAAAAAATTATCGCTGAACGTAATGTTCAATTCTATATCTGTGATGCAGTATCAATTGCGAAGAAGATTGGCTTAGGTGCGAGAAGAACTAACACAATTTTACAAGCTGCATTCTTTAAGCTATCTAATATCATTCCAATTAACGATGCAGTTAAATATATGAAAGAAGCTGCGATTAGAAGTTATAGCAAGAAAGGTCAAGATATTGTTGATATGAACTTAGCTGCGATTGATGCAGGTGTTAACAATATAGTTAAGGTTGATGTTCCTTCATCATGGGCAAATGCTATTGATGATGTAAAACCAGTTGAAATGGTAGGTCGTGATGAAGTTCATTCAAATTACTTAAATAAGATCTTACAACCAACAAATACTTTAATGGGTGACTATGTCCCAGTAAGTGACTTCATGGATGTTGCTAATGGTATGATTCCATCTGGTACAGCTGCATTTGAAAAGAGATTTATTGCGTCTGATGTTCCTTCATGGGATAAAGACAACTGTATGCAATGTAATCTTTGTTCATTTGTATGCCCTCATGGTGTAATTCGTCCATTTGATGTAAATAAAGACGTTTTAGACGACGATAAAGTTTATGATATCGTTGAAATGAAGGGGTGTAAGGGTAAGAAGTTTACTATTGCAATTTCAGCTAAGGATTGTACAGGTTGTGGTTCTTGTGTTGAAATGTGTCCTTCACGTAAGAAAGCTTTAAAGATGGTAAATGCATCTGCTGATTATGTTGAAAAAGCACAAAACAAATTTGATGTATTATTCAATAGCATGTTAAAGCAAAAGGATTTAGCTATACCATTTAAGATGGAATCAGTTAAAGGTTCTCAATACAAGCAACCTTTAATGGAATTCTCTGGAGCATGTCCAGGTTGCGGAGAATCTCCATATGCAAAATTAATTACTCAGTTATTTGGCGATAGAATGTTTATCGCTAATGCTACTGGTTGTACATCTATTTGGGGTTGTAGTGCTCCAAGTACTCCTTATACAGTTAATGCAGACGGGAAAGGTCCTGCATGGGCGAACTCTTTATTTGAAGATAACGCAGAATTTGGTTTAGGTATGACTGTATCAATTAAAGCTAGACGAAATGAGATGAAGACTCATGTTGAAAAGCTAGTTGATTATGTTGCTGAAGCCAAAGATTGGTTAGACAACATGGATGATGGTAAGTTATCTAAGGTTTACGGAGATAAGTTAGTTGCTATCTGTAAGGAAAAGCTTGCAGATAACGAAATAGCTAAATACGTAATTGAAAACAAAGATATGCTTGTTAAACCATCAATGTGGATCTTTGGTGGTGATGGTTGGGCATATGATATCGGTTACGGAGGCTTAGACCATGCAATTGCGTCAGGAGAAAATATCAATATCATGGTATTTGATACTGAAGTATATTCAAATACAGGTGGTCAATCATCTAAATCAACTCCTATTGGTGCAGTTGCCAAATTTGCAGCCAATGGTAAAGCTATAAAGAAGAAGGATTTAGCTCAAATTGCAATGGCTTATGGTTATGTATACGTGGCTCAAATTGCAATGGGGGCAAACCCAGAGCATACTTTAAGAGCAATACGCGAAGCTGAAGCATACAATGGTCCTTCTTTAATTATTGCATATGCTCCATGTATCAACCACGGTCTTAAGGCAGGTATGCATAAGTCTATGCTAGAAATGCGTAAGGCTGTCCGTTCAGGTTATTGGAATTTATTAAGATTCAACCCTGATTTAGCAGCAGAAGGAAAGAATCCTTTATCTATTGATAGCACTGTACCAACAGAAAGCTTCAAGAATTTCTTATTAGGTGAAGTTCGTTACAATTCATTAAAGCTTAATTTCCCAGAAAGAGCTGAAGAGTTATTCGACAGAGCTCAAGCTTCTGTAGAAGAACGTTATGAAGCTTTAAAACTTCGTGAATCTAGTTTTGTGGCAAAGGGGGAATAAGAAATGTTAAT
>JAXJQF010000074.1:0-39291 GCA_036311285.1 Ruminobacter sp.
ATGGGCGGCAGCTTTAAATGAATCCAAAGAAGAAGCTCCAAAGAGTGATGCAGATGTAATGGATGAATGGGCGGCAGCTTTAAATGAATCTAAAGAAGAAGCCCCTAAGAGTGATGCAGATGTAATGAGTGAATGGGCTGCAGCTTTAACTGAATCTAAAGAAGAAGCTCCAAAGAGTGACGCAGATGTAATGGATGAATGGGCGGCAGCTCTTAATGAAAGTAAAAAATAGTTATAAATTGATATAAAAATCAAAAGAATACAGAAATCCTAACAATATAAATTGTTAGGATTTTTTTTTAATAAAATTGCAATGTGTCACTCTTTTAAAAACATGTTTTACGTAATTAAAACAATGATCTAACTTTTTAGATAATTTTTTTGGAAAGGAGTATTCTAAATATTATAATCTTATTGATAGTCGTATTTATTAGATAGCGTGTTAATAAACTATTTGCATATAGTTTAAGGTCAAATTATTCAAATCATAAAAAGTTTTGAATTTTGCTTTGTGAAGTGTGTTATGAGCTATTTGATACAAGGTCACTTATATAACTAAAGGAATGTTGCATGTTAAAGAATCTTTGTTGCGAAATTCAGCATGATTTAGAAGCGTTGAAAGAATATGTAGAGTCAGATACTAATTATTATTTAGCACCAGCTTTTTTTGATATTCAAGTTAATGGTTATAATAAAGTTAGTTTAGATGACGGTGTTACAACTGAAAAGCTAGAGCAAATAGCTGAAAGTGTGTTAGAAGACGGTGTTTCTGTTTTTATTCCTACTCTAATTACAAGTGAACCAAGAGTTTTAATTGAATCTCTTAGAGCGACTAGAGAGTTTATGAAACTATATCCTGGTGTTGTTCCAGGATTGCATTTAGAAGGACCTTTTATTTGTGAAGAAAAGAAAGGTATTCATAATGGTAATTTAATACGTAAGTTTTCATCTGATGATTTAAAGACTGTATTAGAATATAGTGATACTATTGCTTATATGACAATTGATCCTTCAGCATTTGATGAAGTTTTTTTACAAATCTTATTAAATCAAGGTATTAAGCTTTCATTAGGTCATACTAATGCAAGCTATACAGATGCTAGAAGAGTAATTGATCAAGGGTTAAATTTAGCTTCTCATCTATATAATGCAATGGCGGGAATGAAAGATGCTAGACAACCAATGGCTTTAGAAGCTATTTTAGATTCTAAGAGTGTTTATGCTTCTATCATTTGTGATGGTTTACATGTTGCTTATCCATTGGTTAATATTGCAAAAAAACTTTTGGGAGAAAAGCTTATTCTCACAACAGATGCTTTATCTGCAGCAGGTGTAAAGAATGCTTCTCAATTTATTTCATTTAAGTTTGCAGGCAAGACTATTTATAATGATTTAGTTCATGGCTGTACAGATGAACATGATGTATTAGCTGGTTCAAGAATTACAATGTTAGATGCTATTAGAAATTATATAAAAAATTGTGGAGCAACTCCAGAAGAAGCAGTATATGCAGCAGCAATCGCTCCGAGAAAAGCGTTTAATATCACTGAACAAAGAGATTATGTTGTTTTAACAGAGGATATGAAGCTAGTTAAGGTTCTAGATATTTAAAAAGAGTATTTTAAGACCTTCACGCTAATCAATGTATTTTATTGAAATGTGAAGAATAAAGTATTCATTGTCTATTCTTTTTTCATGAAATAAAAACAATAGCTTAGGCTGTTGTTTTTTTTTTATAAACTGAATTTAATTAATTCGTTTTCATAATTTGTTCTTTTGTAGCACTTTGTAACACTTTGTAACAGTTTATTGATCAAAGTGTATGTATAATTAAAGTAAGAATAAAGAATTACAAAATAAAACAAAGAAACTAGGGTTATAAATATGAAACGTACAGCTATAATTTCTTTTATGTTTTTAGCTATATTGTCGTTATCAGGCTGTAGTCTATTAATAGATGGAACTCATGGTAGAACATATGTTTCAACAGGTACTTGGGTAGATTGTTATAATTGTGGTTATACTGAATATTATGTTTCACCACCACCTCCGCCTAGACCAGGTATGCACCGTCCACCTCCTCCAAAACATTGGAATAGCTCGCACCATCCAAAACCTAATTTAAAAAACGGTAGTCATAGACCACCAAAGCAAGGTTTTAAAGCAGGAAATAATCGTCCACCAATGCAACATAGTGGTAGAGGAAGGTGATAGAAATAATCATTTATATAGTTGATAGCAGTGAAGTTTATAACAGTAATAGTTAGACAAATGAGTTTGAAAAAGGAATATTTTAAATTTGAGCCCTTATAAAATGGTTGATACTCATTGTCATTTAGATTTAGATACTGTTTTAGTAGATAGTTTAAATGATAGTTTTACAATAAGTAAGAGTATTTTTAATCAATTAACGCATAATATATGTATTGCAAGTTTAGATTATCAAAATTTGAAAGCAATTTTAAAAATAAAATTGAATTTTGACAAAATTTATTGTCTAAATATAAGTAAGGGTAATAATTGTTTTACAGAAGAGAATATAGAAAACAATTTAAAGCTTGCTAACAACAAATTATATATAGGAGCAGGTATTCATCCTATGTATATAAAGGAAGAACAAGCTAATGAACAGAATAAGCTACTAGATAATGAATTTGATGATTTTGAGTCTTTGGTTACTGAAAATAAATTAAAGGTGTCATTTATTGGTGAACTTGGAATAGATAAGAGAATAGAACAAAGAATACCATTAAAGCTACAAGAACTTGTTTTAAAAAAACAAATGTCTTTAGCAAAAACACTAAACAAAAATGTAGTACTTCATTGTATTGGAAGATATAACAGTTTAATAGAAGTGCTAAAGGAGTATAAGTCTGATGTGATAGGTATAGCCCATGGCTTTACTTCATCATATGAAATTGCTAAGAGCTTGATTGATTTAGGATATAAGATAGGTGTTGGCAAACATCTATTTGGTAGTCCAAAACTTCAAGATGTTGTTAAAAGAGTTGGACTTAAAAATATAGTAATAGAAACAGATGGTTTTTACTCATGCAAAGAAAATAATGAAAATGATTTTGTGTTGAAGCAAGAGGAACTGATAAATAGGGTGAATCTATTATCAAGGATCTTCAAGCTTGATACTGATACATGTTTTGAACAGATATATTATAACTCAAAAATAATATTTTAATGAAAGTAACAAAGGGATAAAACTAAAAAGGAAGGGTAAAAATGAATAAATTATGTAAAGTATTTGCAGTAGTGCTTGCTTGTTTGACATTTTGTTCATTCACAACAGTAAGTGCTGCTCCACCTTTTAATGAACATGGTCCAAGACTTCGTGCAGGTCCGCCAGGACATGGGCCAGGTAGGCATCTTCCACCACCTCCTCCACGTCATGGCTGGAGGGCTCCACCGCCTCCACGTCATGGATGGAGACCGCCGCCACCTCCACCACCACATCACCACTGGGCTCCACCTCCGCCTCCGTGTTGGAACTGCCCACCACCTCCTCCGTGTTGGAACTGCCCACCACCTCCTCCGTGTTGGAACTGCCCACCACCTCCTCCGCCACCAAGACATCGTCGTGGGCTAGGAATAGGTATATATCTATAGACTGATACGCATAACTCCTAATTTTTTTTAATATAAATTAGGAGTTGTTGTATAATATTTTTCGTTCATTTAATAATTGAACTTAAAGCATATCAATTAAAAAGTATAATGATTTAGTATACAATTTTATGTAATGTAATCAGTATTAGACATAATGGATAATAGATGCCTAGCTTTATAGAACAAGAATCAAGTGAAAATTATTTAGAGACTATTTATTTTTTGTATAAGATTAAAGAAAGTGTTAGATCTATTGATATCGCAAAAGAAGTCAATCACTCTAGAGCTTCTGTTTCTAGAGCATTATCTATTTTAAGGGAACGTAATCTTGTAGTTGTTGATGCTAATGGTGTTATTAGTTTAACTGATGAAGGCTTAAAGTATGCTGAGCACATTGCTTCAGTTCATGATATGCTATCAAAGTTTTTAAAGTTAACTCTTCATTTAGATGAAGAACAGATAGAAATTAATGCTTGTCGAATGGAACATGTTCTTTCTAAAGAAACAGTTGAAGCCATTGAGGTATATATAAATAAAAACAACTCTAATAATTTAGAAAATAATAACTTTACATCTCATTTCCCAAACCAAGCAGATCTTAATGAGTCTAGTGAACATTACCTTGAGACTATTTATCTTTTAGGTGGTTATGATCGATTAGGTTATACAGAAGCAAGTTTTGTTGATATTGATGAACAATATCCCATTGCATCTCAATGTCCTATTAAGTCTATTGATGTAGCAACAAAACTTGAATTATCAAGAGCGTCTGTAAGTAGAGCTATCAACAACCTTAAAGAAAAAGGTTTTATCTTTTTAAATGAGAAGAAGTTAATTTGTCTAACAAAGAAAGGTTTTGTTAAGGCTGTAAACGTGTACTCACGCCATGTTCAGTTAACTAAGTTCTTAATGAACACAATTAATTTAAGATATGAAATTGCAGTAAAGGATGCCTGTAGAATTGAGCATTTAATAAGTGATGAATGTTTCTTGGGTATCTTAAATTTTAATAAGAAGAATTTAGATAACTAATTTAAGTTGTAAAGTTAGAAAACATAAATAGTATTATTAAAAAAGAGAGTGAACTAATTATCGTTTAATGTTTTTATGGCACTCTCTATGTAAAATTATAGCAATATATTAAAAAAATTATTTAATTAATCTGATCTGTAATATCGCCAACCTTTGCGTTTAATAGAGTACATAAAGAACTAGGTTCAATTTCAATTGATAAACCTCTACGACCACCACTTACAATCATGGTTTCAACTATTTCTGAAACATCTGATACGATTGTGATATTTTGTCTCTTTTGCCCAAAAGGACTTATACCACCACATACATAGCCAGTGAGTTTTTCAGCGTCACTTGGTTTGACCATTTCTAATCGTTTTAATCCTGCAAGCTTAGCAGCTTTCTTTAGATTTAGAACTGTATTTACAGGAATAACTGCAGTAACATAGTTTTTTTCGCAGTGAGTAATAAGTGTTTTATAAACTTGATCCTGAGGTTTTTTTAACTTTTCAGCGGCAATAACACCAAAATCAGATTTTGCATCGCATTCGTATTGAAGAATAGAGTATTTACATTTGTTTTTATCTAAAAATTTTGTTGCTGGTGTCATTGCTTTACCTTGTTTGATTTTTTATTTTATAGCTAATTTAATTCGCTATTATAGTACTATTGGAATAATTTTCTATATTTGAACTTATTAGTCAGTACTTAATAGAACTCTTTTACATTCATCGCTAACCTTGATTTCTTTACGCGGAGGAGGTGAAGATTTTTTCTTCTTTGGATTTTTGATATCATTTATCCATGAGTCAATTTCTTCGCCACAGCCATGATCTTTCTTTATAGCTTGCTGTTTAACACATAAAGGAGAGTCTTTTGGGCATGATAGGCGTACATGCATATGAGCATTATGTCCCCACCATGGACGCACCTTACTTAACCATTCTTTATTATCATGAGAGTCTAAGCAAAGTTGCTTTTTGATTGCAGCATTCACAAAGATTCTTTCAACTTGTTCGTCATTTGCTGCTAATTTAATAAGAGTGTAAATATCTTTATTGTAGTTTTTGTTAGTCTCATACCAATTGTCGCTAACTATATTGATAGCATAAGGCGATTTTAGTTGCTTTTCAGGAAGTCTTTTATCAACCATTCTGTACCAAATGTCAACGTCTAAACCTGATTGATGGCTATTGTGACCACGTAGAAATGGACCACCTCTTGCCATTCCCATATCTCCTATTAATAAAATAGGAAGGTCGTTTTTATTAGCGTTTGTTGCTAGGTTTTCAATAAATGTGATTAGGTTGGGGTGGCCGTAAAATCTTTTGTTTTGTGGGCGGATTACTTGAAAGTAAGGATTGTCAAAAGCAATTTTTTTAGCTCCATCAATACATCCGTTATAGTATTCACCAATCGCCTGAGATTTGCTTTGAGTTGGTGTTTTTATTTTACTAAAGTCTTTAGGGGAAACGATACGAGTAATCTTTTTGTTACTAACTGTTGTGTTGGTTTGGCGTAACGTTGTTTGAGCAATTGCTACGTTTGTTAATGTACTGCATAAAAACGCTGTTCCAACTAGTAAGACTTGAGATAATTTGATAAACATTTTTCGTTCTATCCTGATTAATTTTATTTATTTAGTAAACTAATAAAAACTTTTTCTAGTTATTATCCAATAAAGTGTGTATAGTATAGTATGAGTGCTATATTTTATAGCAGTACGTGCGTAGTATAAGCATGTAACTTATGAGATTATATAATAAAAACAATCCTTTAGCAGATGAGACTGCTGCGAATGTGATTTGTTATAAAATAAAAAATATAATAAAAATATAAGGCAACTTTATTTATATGTTAAATTTTCTTAATATCATTAGAAGACTTTTATTTTTTACATTTTATTCTTTAGTTTCTAGACGTTTCTATATCTCAGTATTATGTAGACTTAGAGGTATAGGCATTATGTATTTTTGTTGGTTGTGTCTAGTGTCTTCAGTTGTTTTATCTACTTATTTTTATCCTAAAATTATTGATTATTGTGAAAATGATTTAAAAAGTGTTTTAAATCAAATTCCAACCCTTGTTTTTAAAGATAACAAGGTTCAATTTCAAGATAATTTATCGATATCTACTACAGAGGCAAAAGGTTTTAATCAAAACACAACTATAAGATTTGATAAAAATAATAAGATGTATTCGGTAGTTGTTAATTCAAATAGGAATTTAGTAATTATTGTAAACCCTAACAACGCTATAATTGATGATGATACCTTATATATGGTATCAAATTTACGTAAGCCTGAGAATGCTATAAAGTTCCCATTTGTAGTAACTTCAAATTTACGTAAGCCTGAGAATGCTATAAAGTTCCCATTTGTAGTAACTTCAAATTTACGTAAGCTTGAGAATGCTATAAAGTTCCCATTTGTAGTAACTTCAAATTTACGTAAGCCTGAGAATGCTATAAAGTTCCCATTTGTAGTAACTATATATAACAATCGATTTACTGTTTTAACAGGTACACAGGACGTTCCTTTTAATTTTAGAGATTTTCGAATCAAGGACGGAGAGGTTGTTACAGGGTTAGATATAGCTAATGCTTGTACCTTAGTCGTAAAAAATGCAGGTTGGTTATTTATATTTCTAAGCGTATTTATGGTTTTAGTTATGAAGAATATGTTTTGTATCTTTATCTTAACTCTATTTAGCTTAGCAATTTCAAAATTCTACGGCTTAAAGAATGATTTGGTTTCATTTATTCGTCTATCAGTTTTTGCGAATACTACACCGATGTTAATTGGTGTGTTCTCGTGGTTTGTGTTTGATAAGCCTGAGCTCTTCTATACCTTAAACGGCACAATGATTACGTTTATTTCACTTATCTACATAATTTTATGCTTTAGAGACTTTAAGAGTAATCAAATTAAGGCGTTAAAGGTAATGATGGAAAATAAGAAAAACGGCGATAGTATGTTTATGCCATAATTATCAGAGCTTTTGTATCTATTATTTGAAATTAGAACAGAAGTAAGAGTAAATATTAGTTTAGACATTAGAATCTCCACATGTGTAGTGGGGATTTTTTTATTATTTAGAGATTTTAGTTGGACAATTAAATCATCTATAAGTTCAGAACATTCTTCTTAAAAAGAGTGATCTTGCTCATAAATATATAGTTTTTTTAAAAGGAATTATATATAATGCAAATCGTGTTGTTTGCAGTACAAATAACATTGTTAAGTCACAAAACTTTATATTGTTAACTAATATTGTTTGTTGAAACAATATTAGTTAGCGATGAAGGTTTTGTTTTTTTATTTCTTTTTTTTTATTAAATAACATCTTTTATGGCAAATATACGTACTAGACGTAAGATTGTATCTTTTCGTCATTCTATTTTTCATTTTGGAAGTGCTGTTCAAGATTCTATGCTTAAAGAAAAGTATAGTGGACAACGCTTATTTAAAGATATTTTAGCAGGTATCACAGTTGGTATTATCGCTATTCCGTTATCAATGGCATTAGCTATTGCGAGTGGTGTGCCTCCTCAGTATGGTTTATATACAGCGTTAGTAGCAGGTATATTAACTGCTATTACAGGAGGTTCAAGATTTAGTATCTCTGGTCCGACTGCTGCATTTGTAGTTATTTTATTTCCAGTTGCTCAACAATATGGCGCAGCTGGGTTATGTGTTGCAAGCTGTATGAGTGGTATATTCCTGCTTATAATGAGTGCAGGACGATTAGGGCGACTTATTCAGTTTATACCAATCGAAGTAACTCTTGGTTTTACCATGGGTATAGGTATTGTAATTGCTATTTTACAAATTAAGGATTTTTTTGGCTTAACTGTTGTAATGCCTGAAGGTTTCTTTGATAAGGTTATTAACCTATATAAAGCATTAAAGACTCATGATTGGAGTAATCATTGGGGGGATGCTGTTGTAGGGGCTGCAACTTTATCTATCTTAATCCTTTGGACTAAGCTAAAGGTTAAATTCCCAGGTCATTTACCAGCGGTTGTTATTGGTACAGTTGTTTCTATGTTATTAGTTAAATACTGTGGTCAAGATATCGCAACAATTGGGTCAAAGTTTACTTATGAAACAGCTGACGGTGGTGTAGGTCATGGCATTCCACCATTCTTACCAAGCTTTGTTTTGCCATGGGATTTACCAGGCCCAGATGGCGTAAAGGGAAGTTTAGTTTGGAACTTTACAACATTCCAATCATTAGTTGTTGCAGCATTCTCAATGTCTGTATTAGGAGCAATTGAGTCTTTATTATGTGCTGTGGTATTAGATGGAATGACAAGCACAAGACATCATTCAAACGGCGAATTATTTGGTCAAGGTTTAGGTAATATTGTTGCTCCATTCTTAGGTGGTATTACCTCTACTGCAGCTATCGCTCGTTCTGCAGCTAACGTTAAGGCTGGAGGGACTTCTCCTATTTCTTCAGTTGTACATGCGTTATTAGTATTAGTTGCAATCTTATTTTTATCTCCACTTCTTTCTGAATTACCTTTAGCTGCAATGAGTGCATTATTGTTAATCGTTGCTTATAACATGAGTGAATGGAAGAAGGTTGTTGGGTTAGCAAAGACTGCTCCTCGTGCAGATATTTTAATTATGTTCTGCTGTATCTTCTGTACAGTAGTTTTTGACATGGTGGTAGCAATTACATTTGGTATTATCATGGCTTCTATGATCTTTATGCGTGACATGGCGAAGATGACCAAAATTCACGACCTTTGTCATGAAGAGCCTGTAGCTAACAAGTTAGCAGATAATACAAGTGCTTATTCAATCAATGGTCCGTTATTCTTTGCAAGTGCTGAAAGAGTGTTAAGAAGAATTAGACATGAAGTTGAAGGTGAAAAAGGGGTTTTATTAGACTTCTCTCATGTAAACATGTTAGATGCTGGCGGTTATCACTGTTTAGATCAGTTCTGTAATGATATGAAGAACAGAGGAACTATGGTTGTAATTTCACAAGTTCCGTTCCAACCAATGAAGGTTATGGTTAAGTCTAAGTTCAATGCTAAGTATCCAGAAGTAGCTTTCAGTAGTAACTTAGAGCAAGGACTTGAAAAGTTAAATAGTTGTGTAAATAACGGCAAGTCAAACTAATTGTTCTAAGGTTTAGAAATTATTATAAATAAGGAGAGCTGATGCTCTCTTTATTTTTTTGTAATACGCTATTCAAATATTGTATAATCAACAAAAGTTTTTTTAGAAAAGAGTTTTATACAATTTGTAAAAGCCTTTTATATGCTAATAGTTTTGAATAGTTATGAATAAAGTTTGTTTAGTATTAGTATCTTTTGTCATTACATTGTTTGTTTTTAGTTTTACACCAGTGCAAGCTGATGTAGGTGTAACAAAGGATGAACAAATAACAATTTCAAAAGTAAATGACAATAACGTTAAGCAAACTTTAAAGAGTATTAATAACAAACAGATCGATACTGAGCTTGCTGAAGAAGAAAAAGTAACAAAAACAAGCACTACAGACGCAAATAATGACTTAGAAACAGGGTGTTTAAATAATAAGTGTTATACAAAAAGTGAGTTAATTCGTATTTATGATACGTATTACAAGTCTAAATTACCTATTGAGTCGGTTTTTGGTACTATAAGTAAGGTAGAGTTCTTAGATGATGGTTCAGCTGTGTTAACAGGATACTATAATAAAACAATGGAAGAGATTCCTGCATTATTTAGAATGCAGTTAGAACAAAAATTATTAGATAAACTCAAAAAGAGTTATTGTAAAAAGATTAATAGTAATAAATTACCATTTGCCAAAATAAAGAGATTAGAAGGTGTGGTATTTGGCTCGACAGGTAAAGAATTATTTAAGATTACATATACACCAAAGATGTGTCGTATGGGGAAGTAGTATGAAAGTTGTTAAACAATTTTTTCTATTTAATTTATTCTTATCTTCTTTAATAGTTCCTTCTTTTGTGATTGCAGAAGATATGGATGGTACCCCATCTTTAAATATTGAAACTTATTTAGATGAAAATAGCTTAAATAAAGAAAAAAGTGTAACAACTAAAAATGTAACAAACTTAAAAACTGACAATAAAGAAACAGTTTCATCAAACTCAAATTCAGAAGCCCACAAAGAGAATGCTACTTTAAAAAGCATACCTGATTCAATTGTTACTACAGATAAATCAGAAATAAAAGAGACAGCACAAGCAACAGATATAAGTGATACCACTGATAATAAAACTGTAGCAGAAAAAACAAGTGTTTCTGATAAAACTGAATCAAATAAAGATTCAAACAACTTAAATTTAAATATTTCAGATGACGCTGATAATACAAATGTTATTGATAATAAAAATGATGTTAGTGATACTAGTGAAAAATTAAAAGAAAGTGATTTAAAGAAAGATAACTTAGATTCAGAGAAATCTGTTGTAGTAACCCCTTTAGATGTTGATAAGTCTAAAGAATCTATTGATGCGAACGATGCTTCTAAAAATATAGCAAACGCTAGCAGTTCAGATAACAGTGATAAAGATATTGCTAATAGTGATACTAATAATAACAACACTCAAAGCATTAACAATCCAATATTATCTCAAGTTGAAAAAAACTCAAAAGTAGATGTTGCTCCAGTAAAAACAGAAGATACTGGTTCTAAGGGAAGTAATAACGTAAGTGTTAAAGCAAACTCAAATACTGATAAAGGCAATGGTTCTATAACTAATACTAAAGCGAATATTAGTGTAAAAGCTGTAAACAACGATGATATTAGCGTAAATAAAGAAAAATCGATAGAAACAGTTGCTAACGAAACTCTTAATGATGATTCTAAAAATGATGTAGCTCATATAAGTGAAGATTTATCAGATAATACAGTACTTTCAGACAGTGAAGTAGATTATTTAAAGATTGATTCAAATGAGTTATATACTCCTAGTTATTTAAAGAATGTATATATTCCTTACTTTAAATCTCAATATGAACTTCCGCAAGTAATTGATACTAACACTAAACTATTGAATATACGTTCTGTATCAGATGAATCTATTTTAATGTTTGATGTAGGTGTGAGTGAAGATATAGGTATATTAAATGTTGATGGTGTTCCTACAGATAACTTAATATTAAATCGTATTTGTGGTATCGTTTTAGCTGAAAAGGTATTACGCAACTTATCGAATGTATCAGTTTTGTTTTATCATAAGGATGTTCAATTTTATGCAAAGGCTTTAACTTTTAAGAATTGTGTTATTGAACCTAATAATTTTGATATTAACGCGTACTTAAAAGGTGAAAAGGAGCGTATCAAGAGTGAGTTTGAATATTTTATTGATTTAAAGAATGAAAATAAATTAAGCAAGCCGATTGTTGATACTTTATTTATTCCATACGCTTTAGAATTTTTAAGTAAGGAATTGATTGATACAAATTATAAAGAAATAAAGTTCTTAAAAGAAAAATCTTATTACAATTCTTTATACGATGGTAATATAGAACTTGTTCAATTTATTGATGACAAATCAAAAGACTTTTTATCTTTAAAGACAGATAAAGAATTTTTAAATTCTAAGCTTAATCAACTATGCTTTAGTCCAACATTTAGTCAACTTCTTAAAAAGCTACGTGACTTTAGTTATGTATATAAGGACTCAAAAGGTAATGATGTTCTACAGCTTGTTGTAAATAATTTAACATGTGACTTTGTTACACAGCCAAAATAAAAAACAAAAGTGAATATAGAAGTCAGCCTTGTTTACGATATTGTGCAATTGGACAGGTATTAAAAATTTATCTTATTTTTACTAGGTGACTTGTATAGATGTTCTATATTAGCTACTGTCTTATTTATTCTCTTCGCGTCAGCTACAAGATCAACAATAGTGTTATAGTTTATCTTCTCTTGGTTTAGATACCACATAATAAGGTTCTTGATGTTTTGTTGGTTTTCTTTTGATACATCACGAGAGTTTGTACATAGTCTTTGTTCCAGGATATTACCAAGTTTATTACATGTATCAAAATATGATAAATCAATGCCTATATATGATTGACGTATTTTCTTTTTATCAAAAGGAGCAACACATTCGATAATTGATGCTTTTAACCATGACTCGTATTGTGAACTTTCTAGATTTTCACTTACATAGTAAACGTAGTATGACAATATCTTTTCAATTGAAGATCTGTATCTAGAGTTAACTAGATAGTCATGTAGTTTCCAAAAGCTAATTTTCTTTTGCATCGCTTTTTCACAAAATTGTTTTAATGAATCAATTCTGTTGGAGTCTGAACTAAACGAAGTATTAACAAAATCATTAAGATCTAAATTACCAGTGTTTTGCATGAATATCCAAATGAAGTTGTTTTCAATTTGAGGAATTAAAAAACCGTTTTTAGTAGCTTTTGTGGTACCAATAAAAGGGTATGGAGAATCTGGATGAGAGTAGAGATCTGTTAAGATAGTGGTAATATCTTCAAATGAACTTATATTAACATTGGAATGTAGACAAATTGTATTAGCAATTTCTACGTTTTCGTAATTACCATTTAAACATGCAACACTTACTAGCACAGCTTTCTCCGTTTATTTTATTATATTTGTATTTTGTTATTTGTTATTCAATTTTTAGCTCGTTTAAAAAACATGAACTAAAAAAATTGCGAATAATTATACAAAATATAACTAAGAAATACATAAAGTTTTGTAGTTATGATCTTAGAAATAAAGCACAGATAACGTTATTTAATAAGAAATTTTAATTAAATATTATAAATAAAATGAGAAAAATATTATTTTTTTTGTGATAATGTCTTTTTTGAAAGTGTTTTATATGAATTAAAATAAAGAAGATTTTTAAAGACTTATAACTATGATAAGACTAATTTGCGTTTTTGTTACATCTTTATTAGTAAGCAGTTCTGCTTTAGCAAGCTTTACTCCTCCAAGTCCACCTCCTGAACTTGGAGAGCATTTAACAAGTTACAGAACAGCTCATCAGCGAAGGAATGAAGACAGAAGTCAATCTAGAGGAAGAGTTGATCGTATGTCTGGATATGCTACAGGTAATTCAGATAGCATAAGTAAAACAATTGTTTCTAATTCAAAAGAAATAACAATCTATGAACCTCCTAGAAAGGTAATGCGTGAGTATACAGACAATAAGAAATACAAGGTTCACATGCTTTTAAACTTGTATGATAAATCTGAAACAGTATTACGTTTTTTAGATAACGATGGCAATAATTTAAAGATAGATAAGGTGGTATTATCAAATAAAGGTTTTGTTGCTAGCACAAATAACCAAAAAACAGAAGTTACCTTAAAAAGTATTACTAAAAAGATTGGAAGAAAGATTTTGAATGGAACCTTAAAGGTGTATCTACAAAATAAAAGTGTGCCTTTGATAATGGTTTTAGGTGATAAAGGAGTAGGTCCAGAGATTAGGTATTTCTTTAACGTATATTTAGACAAATAATAACAGATGAATATAAATAAAGAATGGAGATTACTAAATTGAATTTAGTTGTTCGCAATAAAAATATTGCTTTTATAAGAGTAACACTTATGGTTGTTTTATTCTTTATTTATTGTATTACATCTACTGTAAATGCACAGTGTGTTGGTCATTGGCGTGATGTTGCCTATGATACTAAGATCATGAAGAGATATATTCCTTATATAAATTGTGTTAGATGGATGGCTTATCAGTTTGAATTACCAGAAGAACTTCTTTACTCAGTATTATATGTTGAACGTGGCTCTGTTACTGGTAAATGTATGTCAAATAAGAATGGTACAGAAGATTGTGGTCCGGCTCAAATCAATGATGTACGTATTCCAGAACTTAAGAAGTTTGATCTCGATAAACAAGATATAAAGTTTAATCCATGTAAAAATATTTGGGTGATGGGGTACTTATTAAGACGTGAAATTGAAAAAGCAAATGGAGACATTTGGAAAGGGGTTGGTAACTACCATTACCATTATAGTGTTAATAAAAAGATACATGATAAATACGTAAATAGAGTACGTAAAGCGTGGAAAAATTTAGTAAAGGTTGTAGCTAAAAAGTGTAACGACTAGTTGTAAAGAATTTAGTACAGAAACATAAAGAGAGGTTAAACCTCTCTTTGTTTTTTCTTTTTTATCTTGTACTTTATTATTCTAAAATTTAAATAAGAATTTTGTAACTGTAAAATTTAAAGATGTTAAAACAACAAATTTAACATTTAGTTAGTCAGTTTAAACTATCTAGCACTTGCTCAAGAGCTGTTTCTATATCCTGATATGTAATATTCCCCATGTGTGATTTATTAGTAAAGATATTTACTGCATTTGTAGAACGTGCAGCCCACATAGCATTTGATGAGGCTTTTTTCTGATAGATAGCAAGCTGTAAAACGTCATAGTTTGCACAAATATGACATGTTGCTGTATCGACACCAATAAATGCATCAAAACTTGCAACATGAGTTATTACATCTTTAATTGATTTGATATTTTTATCAACAAAGATTCGGTTTTCATATTCTTTAAAGTTGTTGCTAATGATGTTTTCTATTAACGATTGTTCTTTTGGTGTTATTACAAAGCAAGCAATTACATTTTGTATAGACATAAGTCTTTCAAGTATTGCTGTAATTGTTTTTGGACATAGTTTTCGTTTTGAACTATGACCATATGGATTAATACCAATAAACTTTAATTTTGAACAATCGTTAGAAGCTGTAGAATTTTGTAAAAATTCTTTTTCTCTATTTGTTTTAATATCACTAATTATATCTAGATAAAGTTTAGTATTAATGTTAGATAAAAACGAAAGTGGTGGGATTGCGTTTTGAATGTTTGCTTGGTTTAAGTTATCGGACTCTATTGGAGTATTAAAGTTTTCTGATTTATTTAGGGTGTTTTTAGTTCCGATATCTATAATTTTATTAAACATTTCTATGTAGTAAACATTCTTGTTTACGATATCTTTTTGGAAGTTAGAAATTAGTTTAATGTTATTAAACTTATATTTTGGAGTTAGGGTAATATTAAATTTTGCATGAATCTTGTTTATAAGTTTAATAAGTCTTGAAGACACTCCATTTGTAAGATTTATGTATAGGTCAAAAGAACTAGATATGTCTTTTAATTTTCCTTGTATTTCTGAAAAGTTTTTAGTGTTGTTGCAGGTAATAATTTCATAATTATTACCGCAACAGTCCTTTAAAATATCGTAAATAGCATTGTTTGAAAGAATGTAGATCTTTGCATTAGGACAATATTTGTAGAAAATTTTTAAGAAAGGAAGAATACAAACAGTGTCTCCAAGTTTACCATCAAGACGATCAATTAAAACTGTTTTAACTGAAGATAAATCAAAATCCTTTTCTAGACCTGTTGGAATATAGTCGTATTTAAGCTTGTAAATTGCTTGCTTAATTTCATGTATTGTAGATTTTAAAGGTACAAAAAAAATGGTTTTCAAGAGTCTAGAAATATTCATATTTTGAATTTATTCCGTTATGTGTAAATGTTGTAATAATAATTGTTAAAGCGTTATAAGAATGTTTGTTATGTATTTATTTGTAATAACATTATATCACTATTTAAATTTTTGTAGATACAGATCATATTACTTATAGAAAGGTGTTCTTTTAATAGGACAGTGTATAGAACATTTATATATAATACTTTAAAAATTAAGTTGCAGATGTTGGTTAATGATATAAGTTTAAACAAGTCTGATAATTAATAAAACAACATTAAAAAATGTATTAAACTTTAAAAAGTTTCTTAACTTAATGGCTTTTATATGACAAAATCTAAATTTAGACCATGGCTTAAGTCCTATCCTAATGGAGTTGAATCAGAGGCCGATATTGAACTATTTGGTTCAATATTAGATTTATTTGAATATTCATGTGAAAAATATGCTGATAATTATGCATATACTAGCATGAGAACGAAGATAACTTATGATGAGTTATATAAAAAGTCTGTTAGGTTTGCAGCTTTTTTACAATGCAAGTTAAAGCTTAAAAAGGGCGATAAAATCGCTTTGATGTTGCCAAACATTATTCAGTATCCTGTAGCTTTATTTGGTTCATTGTTAGCGGGCTGCACTGTTATCAATGTAAATCCAATGTATAAGTCATCTGAGCTTGTACATCAATTAAAGGACTCTGGTGCAAAAACCATTATCGTTATCTCAAATTTTGCTCATACGTTACAGAGAGCATTACATGATATTGAGTTAGATAACATTATTATCACTGAATTAGGGGATGAATGTGGAGCATTAAAGGGAACCTTAATTAACTTTGCTGTTAGACATTTAAAAAGATTAGTACCAAGATTTAAGATATTAAATACCATTAGCTATAAGCAAGCATTGCTTGAAGGTGAGAATTTCCCGTATACAAGACCAGTTGTTCATGAAAAGGATCTTGCATTCTTACAATATACAGGTGGTACAACAGGACAAGCGAAAGGGGCGATGCTAACTCATCGCAATATTTTAGCAAATGTTGCTCAATCTTTTTCAATGTATGGAAAGGTGTTAAATGAAGGTAAGGAAGTCTTATTAACTGCGATACCTTTATATCATGTATTTGCTTTAACTGTTAATTGTTTCTTATCTTTAAGAATTGGCGGTGATTCTGTTTTAGTTGCAGATCCAAGAAATATTAAAAACCTTGTTAGGGTAATGAGTCAAAGTAACATTACTATAATGACAGGTGTTAATACATTGTTTAATGCCCTAATTAATAATGAGAAGTTTTGCCAAACGCTATTACCAAGCTTAAGACTAGTAATAGGAGGAGGAACGTCTGTTCAAAAGAGTGTTGCTGACAGATGGTTTATACATACAGGACTTCAAATATTAGAAGGGTATGGATTAACTGAATGCTCTCCATTAGTATCAGTGTGTCCTCATACTCAAAAGGAGTTTAATGGTACTATTGGTATACCTGTTCCTTCTACAGAGGTAATAATTAAAGACGGTGATGGTAATATAATTACAGAGGTAAATGTTCCTGGAGAACTGCTGGTAAAAGGTCCTCAAGTTATGCTTGGTTATTATGGACGAGAAGTTGCAACTAATGGTGTTTTTGATGGCGAGTATCTAAAAACAGGTGATATCGCTTGTTGGGCGAATGAACAAGGTTATATAAAATTAGTAGATAGACAAAAAGATTTGATTATTGTTTCAGGTTTTAATGTTTATCCGTCTGAAATAGAAGAAGTTATTATGCTTCATCCAAATGTTCTTGAATGTGCTGTAATAGGTGTTCCAAGCGAAAGAAGTGGTGAAAAGGTGAAAGCTTTTATTGTTAAGAAGCATAAGTCTTTAACAGAAGAAATGATTTTAACAATGTGTAAGAAGCATTTGACAGCATATAAGGTACCTAAAGAAATTGAGTTTATAGATTCAATGCCAAAGACTGCGGTTGGTAAGGTTAAACGTAGAGAGTTAAGAACGAGAGTACTAGGAAAATCTGCGAAGAAGAAATAGACGCTAAAATCTTGGCTCTTCACTGATTTTTTTGGATTGAGAGGGAGGTTGTTACGAACAGGAATGTTTGGAAACCGATAGAGGTATTCATTCAATGACAGCTTAATGATGAGAAGGTTGAATCTGATGTTGTTCATTTAAAAGCCCGTGGCATAGTTAGTCGTTGAGTTAAGCGTAAACTTTAGTAATAATAAATATCATAACCGATATGCTGATATAAATACTGTAAGAAACGACCAATTGGTAATTTTGAGAGCGATATGAAAAGATATATACCAGATGCTGTTTTAAAGGATATTACCATGTTTGCTGAAAGAAATTCAGTAAATAAGGTCATCCTTTTTGGTTCTCGTGCAAGGGGAACGAATACTGAAAGGAGTGATATCGATCTTGCTGTTTATGGCGGAGACTTTGATTCTTTTTATTGGAACATCAATGATAACGTTAATTCACTGTTATCTTTTGATATCATTAATGCAGATAAAAACATTTCAGAAAATTTAAAAATGGAGATTGAGAAGGACGGTATTGTAATTTATGAAAAAGTTTGAAAATTTCTCCAATTGCTTAAAAGTGTTGAAAAAGGCTGATTTTGAGCAGGCATCAGAAAGCGAAATATATAGAACCGGAGTAATAGCTCAGTTCAACCTAACGTTTGAGCTTTCTTGGAAAGCTCTTCAGGAAGTATTGAGAATTCATGGTGTTGAAGGGGTTGATGTTGGTTCTCCTCGAGAGATTCTCCAACTTGCCTATAAGGTGGGTTTTATCTCTGATTCTGCAACATGGCTACTGATGCTGAAAAAGAGGAATCTATCTGTTCATGTATATAATGAAGAAGAGGCAGATGAACTCGTGTTCCTGATACGTGACAGATTTATTTCGACATTCAGTGTCCTAGAAGAAACGCTGAAAGCAAAAATCGAAAATGCAGATAATGAACTTTAAGTCCACTACCCGCAATACAAGCATTCTGATCCGGCAAAGACCGTGGAATAGGCTTTGACCGGTTTGTCCTTGAATTCCAGTGCGGTTTTGTAAGGTGTTGACCTTTCGGCTGCTTTTATTTGTATAGTAAATGAAAATAAAAAAATTACATGAAATCACTTCTTGAGTACGACATAGATCTTACTATGGCTATAATTTTTACTTTGACCAATGGTGAGAAAATATGTTTTGAAAAGGATAGTTGGACTTTTTCTGAAGAAATAATTATTAACAGAGGCCATAATCTGATAAATATAATTATAAGTCCCAATGATTTTTACGAAAGAATTGCAGAAGAACCTAACAAGAGAGGAGAATTAACAAGAAGTGAAATTATCTTAACGTAGGTTACGTGATTTTAATCACTAAATTATCTATCTATGAAGGTAGGCACAGTTTTTTTTGCTAGACTTTTTTCAAATAAATTGGTTCCTCATTCCTCAAGTCGGCTATTCACCTCAAGAGCCAAAATCTTTTTATTCTTATTTATTGTTTGTCTTATTCTCTGTTATTCTTATTCTTTTCATATTTCTTTAAAAGAAGAATAACTTATTATTTACTTGTTTGTTCTTATACGAATAATACGTTATTGTTTATATAGTTATTTAAAATAGTTATAGAAACATAATCTAAGGCAGTTCTATTTTATATTTTATTCTTAAAAATTAGTTAATACTTATTCAAATCAATATAAAGATGTATTAAAAATTTGTACTTTACTAAAAAATATAGCTAAAGTTTTTATATAAATCATATATAGTTCAAATTTTGAGTTATACAAAATGTAATTATAAAAAAGTGTTGATAAAATGAACTTATAATAATTTATATATTTAGCAGTAAATAGTGCACTAGTTATTTTTTCTGAAGAAAAATAATGAGAGATATTAAAAATTAAAGGGAGCTTTCTATGAGATTGCAAAAAGGTTTCACATTAATAGAATTAGTTGTTGTTATTGTAATTTTAGGTATTTTAGCAGCAAGTGCTGCACCTAAATTCATGGACTTACAATCCGATGCTCGTAAGAGTGCTCTTCAGGGAATGCAGGGTGCTGTAAAGAGTGCTGTTAGTATGACATATTCAAAATCTATCTTATCAGGTGTAGATAGAGCTGAAACAGGTTTTGTATGTGATTCTGGTTCTAAGAGTGGAGATTCCTGTGCTCAAGGTGCTGATGCAAAGATTACAACTGCTTACGGCAGACCTGATGCTACTGATGCTGGTATATTAAATGCGTTAGAAGGTGGTAGTGCAGCATTCTCTGATTCAACAACATGCTCTAGTGGTAGTAATGAATGGTGTTATCAAAGCTTTGGTACTGGTGGTACTAGTATTGTTATATACCAACGTGGAGCTGTAACACCTACAGATCTTAGTAAAGGCTGTTTTGTAAGATACGATAAGGCTACAAAGACAGATGATGTAGTTAAAGCTCCAGTAGTTTCAATTGTTGATACTGATTGCTAATAGTTAATAGCTAAAGATATACATTATTGATTAGAAAAAGAGAGAACTTATGATGTTCTCTCTTTTTTTGTTCTTTGTAGTTTTTGTTACATATGTTTAAAATACAAGCTAAATCTTTTGGTTTTTATACAAAATTCTAGAATTCTTGATAAAATATAATGATAGATATCTGATTTTTACTTTCTTAATAGTTTAATTAAGTTGAGGTCGTTATGAATAGAACGTCGGGTTTTACGCTGATTGAACTAGTTGTTGTAATTGTTATTCTTGGAATTTTATCAGCAAGTGCTGCTCCAAAATTCATGAGTTTACAATCAGACGCAAGACTAAGCGCAATACAAGGCTTAGTCGCATCAATAAAATCAAGTGTAAACATGTCATATTCAAAAGCCGTGATACAAGGTTTAGAAAAACAACCTAAAGGTAAATTTATTTGCGTGAGCGGTGGAAAAACAGCTGATGGAAATTCATGTTCTAATGCGAACGAGAAGGTTGTTTTATCTTATGGTAGACCATCTGCTGATTTAAATTCAGGTATTTTAAATGCATTAGATATTAATTTGTCATCTGATTTAAATGTAGATAGTGATTGGTATGCAAAGGTAAGAGATAGTTCAACTCCAGCATCTATATACATATGGCCAAAGGGTACTATTGAACCATATGAAACATCTGAAGGGGTGTATGGTTGTGCTATTTATTACACAGAAGCTTATACAAGTGGAGATATAGTTTACAATCCGACAATTACAATCTTTGATTACGATTGTTAATTGATAGAACAAGTTCGTTAAGCATTAATCAAGTACTATTATGTTCAAATTTGATAAAAATAGTAAAAAAGTTATGTTTTTTGTGCAAAATGTGAGCAATGTTAAGTTTTTGCTAGTTATGGTTGATATATAATTAGAATGTTAAATTTCATGTTAATTTTAATGTTCTTGATGAAGTTATAAATGAAAGAAAGAACATGTAAACTGATTCTCGTCCCCCTGATTTTTCGGGGGGATTTTTTATTTCTAGTACTTTTTTTTTTGACTATTGGTTGTTATTTTCGAGATATTCGTTTACTCTTTTGGCTACGTTTTCTTGAAGGTTTTTGTAGAAAAATTGATAGTCATAAAGATGGTATACTCCGTCAGCAAAAATTATTCCTGGAAAATCTTGTTTATTAACGTCTGTTGCAATTAAGCTGCCTCGTTCTTCGTTAATGTATGCCCCTGTAAGGTTAGGCATTTCTACTGAATTAGTTGAATTTATAAAGACAGCTCCTTGGTTTGTAGTCTTGTCAGCTAAAGTGCTATCAGTTCTCCAATTTAATGGGTTTATGCAAAAGGACTTAACTCCTCGAGGAATCATTAAAGATTCTTCGATAGTTCCATCTTCTGTATTAAATAAAATGATAGTACCAACGTCAGTTTCATTTTGCGCAATTTTTAGGTGAGGGTATTGTTTTAGTTCATTCTCAGTTATTCTCCAACCAATAGCATATGCTGCTACGAGTTTATTTTGGTATTCAGGTTTATTAAAGAACTCTTTTAGTAATCTTATAATCATGTCTGAGCCTTGAGAGAATCCAGCTAATACAATTGGTCTGTTGTGGTTGTAGTTATTCATGTAGTATAAGAATGCTTCGCGTACATCTAAGTAAGCAGTGTTTAAAGCATTATTTGTTGTTTCAACATCAACAGAACTATTTATTCCATAGGTTTTTAATGTAATTTGACGATAAAATGGAGCGTATATAATTGTACTGTCGTCATATATACCTATTTCCATATTGATTGCCGCGATAAAATTTCTTTTTGTATTTTCATCATCTAATGACATAAACATGTTATCTTTTTCTCCTATATCAACAGTAGGAGCAACAATAAACAAGTCAGCCTTCTTATTAGTTATTGCTAATAAGTTTTGAATTTCTTCTGATATATTTTCTGGTGTTAGAGTTGAACTCAAATCCTTATCATATGCCAAATATGCCCAATTACTAGTATTAGCATACATACTTGTAACTTCAGCTTTATTTTTTGAAGAATGGCATCCTTGTAATACGAGAATAGAGGTTACGATTGTTACTAAAACTATTGAGAGGTAACTTTTAACTTTAATTTTAAAAATATTCATATCATTACCTATATTGGGATATCAAATAACACAAAATAATATATGTAGGTTGATGTTAGTTATCATCAGCTTTTTGGGAATTGATGTTATCATTATTTATTTTTTTAATTATAACTAGTCTTGTGGTTTAAAAATGTTTATTTTGTAACAATTGCAAAGAATATGTTTCTATTTATTATGTTTAATGACTTATTGTTCAAGCGTTGATAAAGCTTATTTGTCATCAAATATTTGTGTTAAAATAGTAATAGGAGTGAAAAACTAAATTTTGCTATTGCCTAAAATGTTTTAGACGCTTTAATAATAATTAAGATAGTAGAACATTATAAAGAACACTAAGAGAAAATTATTAAAATCAATTTGGTATCTATTTTTGATAAATAAATAGTTATCAAATAAATTGGATAATAATAAATGGCTATAAATATAATAGAAACTTCAGAAGATTTAAAAAAATTAATAGAAATTTTACAAAATGACAATGTTAAGGTTATCGCTCTTGATACTGAGTTTTGTCGTGAATCTACATTTAAACCAGTTCTTGGTTTAATTCAATTATGCTTTAATAAAGAAATATATTTAATAGATTCAATTAAGCTAGAAGAGGCTAATGATACTTATTTTAAAGATTTTATCGACTATTTAGTACATACTGAAGCTATGGTTGTACTTCATGCATGTACTGAAGATAACTGTATTATTGCCGATTATGCAACACGTTTTGGGTTAGACAGAAGACTTCCTAAGAACATGTATGATACCCAGTTAGCAGCATGTTTTCTAGGTATTGAACCAAGCATTGGTTTAGCTGCTATGTTAAAACAGTTTATTGGGATTGAACTAGAAAAGTCTCAAACAAGAACAAATTGGTTAGCCCGCCCGTTAACTGATGCTCAAATAGAATATGCTGCTTTAGATGTATCATATTTAGAGCAAGTGATGGTTTTATTTAACAGAATGTTTCAAGAAAAACCGACAGCGCATAAGTTTTTCTTATTAGAAATGAAAGAACTTTCAGAAAAGATATATGAAGTTGAGGATACAAATTCACTTCATATCAATCTTTCAGGTTGTGGACAGTTCTCTGTGCGTAAACTTCGTATGTTAAATGCTATTTGTAATTTAAGATATGAAATTTGTAAAAAAGAGAATATGGCTTTATCTTGGTTTTTAAAGAATAAGGTGATTGTCAAGTTAGTTGATACATCAATCATGGATCCTTCTACTTATATTCCAAAAGGAGTTCATTATTCTATTGCTAAAAAATATGGTCAAATGATTGCAAAGACTGCGCGTAAAGCTCTTAATGATGAATCTATTCCATATGTTCCTACATATGAAGCTGTAAAGAATGTAAAGAGTGTGGTTGCAGAGATGGATGCTCTTGAAAAGTATTTAATAGAGAGTGCAAAAAAACTATGTATCCCAAAAGAAATCATTTGTTCTAAGAGATTGATTTTAGACTTTTTTTATCACTGTCTATTTACTCCTAATAAGTTATCTATTTTAGAAGAAGGATGGAGAGGGGAGTTTTTATCAGGACTTAGAATGTTTAAAGATAAATTTGCTGTTAGACAATAAGTTATAAAGTAATAAAACCGATTAAAAAATTATTAAAATACTAAAAGCCTTGTTCAACACAAGGCTTTTATATTGTTATATATTAGTTCTTAATACATCATCATTACTTTGATTGATGTATATTAAATTGTTGAACTTGCTTTCCAACTAAATCGTTAATCTTTTCGGCGATTTCTTGAGAAACAACGGCTGTTTGTGCTGTATCTGCAACCATTTCATTTATGTCGTTTGTGATTTGAGACATGTTGCTTGCCATTTCGTTTGCAACGCCTGTTTGTTGTTCAGTAGCACTTGCAATTTGGGTGATCTGACTTGTAACATTCTTTACTTCACCTAAGATTGCTTCAAAGTTTTCTTTTAACATTGAAGTATCGTTAGCTACGGCTTCCATTTGTTCTACAGTATTAGAGATTGATTGATTTGCTGATTTTGCCTTGAACTGCAATTCTTCAACCATTGCTGTAATTTCCTTTGTAGATTCAGAAGTCTTAGTTGCTAAGTTTCTAACTTCATCAGCTACAACCGCGAAACCTCTACCATGTTCACCTGCACGAGCAGCTTCGATAGCAGCGTTAAGAGCAAGAAGGTTGGTTTGATCTGCAATACCTTGTATTGTAGAAATAATAGATGTAATTTCTTTAGTTTTTTCACCAAGTTCATATACAGCTTTCGCGTCTTCTTGAGTGTTTAGGGTGTGATGTCTTATTGTTTCCACAGTGTTTTGAACAATGATCATACCTTCTTCTGTCTTTTCAGTTGCATTCTTAGAAGAATCTGCAGCTTGGTTACAGTTTGAAGCTATTTCCTTTGAAGAAGCTGCCATTTCGTCGATAGCTGCATTTACAGATAATGCATGATTTAGTAAGTCTTCTGTAGATTTGTTGATTTCTTTTTGTGCTTGAGATAATTCTTCTGTATCTTTGTTAATGATTTCAGCATCCTTACTTAAGGTTACGATGATATTTTTAATCTTAAAGATAACTTTACTAAATGCTAACATTAAACGAACAATTTCGTTTTGACTTTCATTGCTCATATGACTTGTGTTGATATCAGCAATGTTACCTTTTGATACGTCTTCAGCTTTTTGTGTTAGCTTTGTTAATGATTCTCCGATATATACGTACATAGAGTAGATAAATGCGATACCAATTAATATGGCAATTAATGAACAAATTATAACAGTGTTAGGATTTGTTGCTTCGTTTATTTCCATATTAACTTTTTCATTGGCATCTTGAAGATTCTTCATGTATGTAGAGATGCCTTCGTCAATCATTTTTCCTTTAGGAGTTGTTTGATTTTTTACAAAATCAGCTAACTTTGCAGGATCATCTCTCATGTTTTCTTTTTGAAGTGAAAGAGTGTAATATTCTTGAACATTTTTCTTAATTTCATCAATTAAGATAATATCTTTTTCATTTTTTAATGTTTTTTTAATAGAATCAATTCTTTCTGATAATAATTCTGTTTTAACACGCATTTCTTCAATATATGCTGCTCTAGCACTTTCTTGACTTGCGTATGATAATTTGGTGTTGCTTAGTCTTATGTCTTTGAAGTCGATTTTTATATCACAAATAGCAGTTTGTTGTGGAAATGTTTCTTTGTTTATTTGATTTGCTAAACTTGAAGAATTTTTTAGTTTACCAACAGAATAGAGTATGTCTGCTGTTAGTAACGTCATTGGAACTAAAAACAACACAACAAGTAGCCACTTAAGACTACAGTTTTTCATGAAATCCATATTAATACCCCGACATTGCTATGATTTTTATCTTAGCGTCTAATCTAAATAAATTTAAACTCAGTTTTCTTTTTTTTATTTTTTTTGCAGATTTTATTTATTAATTGTAATTGTAAAATTAGTCTTATTGAAAACCTCCATATTTACGGCTTTTCTATACTATTAGAATATAGTAAATATAAAATTAATAAAAAAGAATGATTTAGCATATTTGTGAAGTGAAAAAGTTAAAATAGATGTAATTTTTTTTAAACTGTGAACTAGTTAATATTCATAATTAGATGCTGTTAGATGAAACAAGTATAAAAAATTAACAAAAAAATAGTATATACAAAATAATCTATAGTAGATTTGTTGTTATAACTTTAAAAAATAATATTTTTAAAGTTATATTGCTTTTTGAATATGTTGGTTTGAAATTAATAGAAAGTATTGTTCTAGTAAAATAATCAACTAAATAAACAAATCCTCACTTCTTTAGGATTAACTCCTTTGAATATGAGGATTTGTAATAAGCAATTTGTTGTTTGAACCTGTAGTCAACTTAATTAAATTGTTTTAGTTTTAAGATTAACTATCCTTTGGTTACTTTATAATGTTTTGTAATTTTTCTATTTTACAGTTTGCTTCTTTTGCCAAACAATTGCACCAGACTTAACATCTGTTAGTTTAATGGTTAGAGTAGCGTAATTATTATTTCCCTCAATATTACCATGAACTATATAATCAATGTTCTGTCCTTTTGCAAGACGTATCAAATATGCATTACCACTGTTTTTAGCTTGAGTTAACAGCTTGTTATTTAAAGATGAGGCAATAATATTATAGTTACTAGAGCTCTTTAGTTTATTAACTAACTTTGATGCAAGTTTATCTTTTAACTCAGGGTAGCAAACAGTGTTTGTAATGCTAATGTTATTAACCATAGTAAGATTAGGGATCTTTGGTTTGTATGAGTTAAGCATATTGTTAGTTAAGTAATCTAAAGAAGCGTATAGTTCATCTTCTGTATATTGGCAAGTTTGCTTTTCAGTTTTTTTATCATCCTTTAAGGTAGAAGGAGTCTTTGGCTTTGTTGGCTTTTTTTGAGGAGTTTCTTTTATTTGAGGTTTTTCAACAGGCTTAACTTCCGTCGATTGTTGTTTTGGACTTGTTAAATCCCTAAAAAAATCAACAACTTTACAGCCAGTAAAACTAAAACATATAAAAGCAAAGAGTACCGTTCTTATAAAGATATTCATTAGAATCCAAAGCCTCTAATAGGTAAGTGTTCACCACCTAATAAGTGCATATGTAAATGTGGAACTTCTTGGCCACCGTCTTTACCGCAGTTTATAATTAGGCGATAACCATTTTCTGCAATACCTAATTCCTTAGCCATTCTTTTTGCAGTTAATAATAGTTTACCCATTACTAAAACATCTGCATCTTCGATTTCGTTAACAGATGGAATTACCTTGTTAGGTACAATTAATAAATGAACTTTTGCTTTTGGAGCGATGTCTGCAAATACAGTTACGTCGTCGTCTTGATATCTAATATCAGCTGGTATTTCCTTTCTTATGATTTTTGAGAAAATTGTTTCTTCAGCCATTTCTGAATCCTTTTAATATAGTAGTTATAAATTATTCAATCTGTATAAATATACTTCATCAAAATGATGTTGTAAATATATAACTAAAAAAGAAATCAGTTAACGTTTATCTAACTGATTTCTTTTGAGTAAGCTTTATTTATCTTCTAGCTTCTATGTATTTTTACTTAACAGTAATATCTTTTTTAACATTTTCTATAGCCTTTGCTTCATACTTAAAGGAATATAGAGCAAAGTATTTATTAAAGGTATAGAATGCACTAATCAATGAGATTATCAAACCCATTTTTCCGTCTAAGATACCTAAACGAATAAAGTATTTGTAGAAGAAGTTAAATGCACCTTTAACGAATGGGGTAATAAAGAATCTACATTTTTTATTCTTTTGGAATCTATCTCTTGCCCATGCTTCACTATATCTAATATTTTTAGTTAATAATGAATCGTAGGTTAAATAGGTATGGTGTATTAAATTGTTTTTAGCATATTTAATAACAGTGTCTTTCTTTACAATAATTTTTTCATGTACTAAAGCATCATTGTATGTAGTATAGCTATTGCAATACAATCTCATTACATGATCTGGGTAATAACCACAATGCATGATCTTTTGTCCAAGTACATAGTTTTCTCTTGGAATTGCAAGTACTTCGTTGTCTTTTGCGTTTGCCACAAATTCTTTTATTTCAGCAGCTAATTCAGGAGTAACTCTTTCATCTGAGTCTAAGAAGAATATAAAGTCACAGCTTGCATGTTTTTGAGCTTTTATTCTTTGAGGGCCATAACCAGGGAAAATAGGTTCAGGAATAAACTTAGCTCCTAGGCTTGTTGCAATCTCTCCAGTTCTGTCAGTTGACATACTATCAAAGATAATAACTTCATCAGCAAATTGTTGTAAGCATTTTATGCATGATTCTATATGCATTTCTTCATTTTTTGTAATTACTATAGCAGATATTGTTTTCATATTCGCACCTACATATTGTTATTAAATTTTTGTAGTCTTTGCTTGTCTTGACTTGAAACTCTTTCTTTTTTGATACTTCTTATCAATAAAATTTTTCATGCATACGAGTAAACCAAGAGCAATAAAGGCTCCTGGAGGTAGGATTGATATCAAAAGTCCTTTGCCTTGATCAAAAACTCTAATTTCAAAATCTTGGGCAAATTCACCAAAAAGAGTATCCATATTTCCAAAAAATGTGCCATTACCAATAAATTCTCTACATATACCGATTACGATAAGAACTAAGGTAAAACCAAGTCCATTAGCGATACCGTCTAGGGTAGAGTAAAATACATTTTCATTTGTGGCAAACATTTCAGCACGAGCAATGATAATACAGTTTGTTGCAATTAAGGCTATGTATAAACCTAGAGCTTCGTATAGTTCTGGTGTAAATGCTTCCATAAGCATTTGCACACTACTAACCATACTTGCAGTTATAATTACATACACCATTATTCTTATTTCTTTAATAATTAGGTTTCTTATAAGTGAAACGAAGAAATTAGAAAGAGTAAGTACAACAATAGTTGCTAAACCAAGCCCTAATGCGTTTACTGTTGTATTAGTAACAGCTAGAAGAGGACACATTCCCAGTAGTTGAACGATACCGGGATTTTTCTTCCACAATCCGTCTTTGAAGATATCAATTATTTTTTCAATCATTTGCTGTCCTTGCATTTAGGGAACTGAGTAATATCTTTAATTTGCAACATTCTTTCAAGCATTGTTTTAGTAGAACGAGTCACAGCTCTAGGAGTAACCGTTGCACCAGTAAAATAATCAAAGTCACCACCATATTTCTTAACGTCGAATTTAGCATTGCTTAGGTTTTTATGGCTAAATGAATCAAAGAAATCACTGTACTTTCTTAAGATTTTGTCACCTAAACCTGGTGTTTCATGGTATTCAACAAGGTCAATATATGAGATATCTCCATCAACAGAGATTCCTGCAATCATTCTAAATGGGCTTGAATAACCGCCAACCACGTCGTAGTTAACGATGTAAGCAACTGCTTCGTCGTTCATTCTTGCAACAAAAACTTTGGATGGTTTACTTCCAAGTTCATCAACTAAATAACATTCTTTTATAGGATTGTTATTAAAACTAAATTTTTTTAAAAGTAGATTTACTTTTTTCGCTTGGTTTTTAGCATGCCCTTGTTCAACTTTGTCATCAACAACATATTTTATAGAAAATACTATTGCTAAGAACATAGCTGTGATTGTAGCTAAAACTAACCCAACAACCAAACCATTAGTTGAGTTTTTAATAGTAGATACTAATGATTTTCTATTTCTAGGAGAAGCAGGGTTTCCAATAGGAGTATTTATCTTATTCATTCATATCTCCAGGTTTTGAGTTATATCCAAATATTCTACGTCTAGTCATTATAGAAATTAGTGGAGCAAAGGCATTACCTAGTAATACAGAGAAAGCCATTGCATCAGGATATCCACCAAAGTTTCTGATCAGAATGAATAGTATACCTATTAAGCATCCATAGATCCAAGCTCCCTTAGGTTTTGATACAGCTGTAACAGGGTCAGTAATAATAAAGAACGCTCCAAAAACAGTAGCCCCAAATATTAGATGATATAAAGGAGGTAGGAACTTGTCAGGATTCACTAAATAGCATATAGTCGCAAAAGTCATTGCTGTTAATAAAAATGCCAGTGTTATTTTATAGTCTATAATTTTCATGTAAGCAAGGAATAAGCCTGATAACATGAAAGCAATAGAAATTAAAATCCTTGCCTGGAAGTTAAAGATTGTAACAGAACTCATGTTTTGTTCCGTAAAGGATGCAACGGTGTTAGATGGTTGTTCATGAAATGAGTTTACTAAGAACGTAGCCCCAGAGAAACCGTCAGCAATAACTTTTTGTTCAAATTTATTTTGAATGATGTATTCATTTTGCATATATAAATTTTGAACATTATTCATTGTTTCTTTTTTATCAACGTTAAATATTATTTTGGCACTATTCTCAAAGTTCAAAATGTTCATGTTGCCTGGTAAGGCGTTTACAGATGTAGTCATTGGTAATGGACAGCTTATTAGCAAGAATACAAAACCTGCCATTGCTGGATTAAAAATGTTCTGTCCTAAACCTCCATAGCAATGCTTTACGATAATCATTGCAAATAAAGAACCTGCAACAGTTAAATACCAAGGTGTTAGTTGAGGTATTGTTAAAGCAATTAAAACACCTGTTACAATCGCAGAGAAGTCAATGAACACAAGCTTAGGATTTTTATGTCTAATCTTTAATATTAAAGCTTCACTAAGAGTACAACTTAAACAAGCTATTACAATGTTAATTAAAATTCCACAACCATAGTAGTAAACGTTTAAAGCTATCGCTGGAATCAATGAAGCAACAAGTATCTTCATTATGGTTCCAGTTGAAAGAAGTCCGTGAGCGTGTGGGGCACTGCTTAGTTTTAATTCTGTGCTCATTTATTTTGTTTCCTTCTTACTATTGTCAGCGTTTTTTTGTGCTTCACGTTGTGCTTTTAGCTCCATTGCCTTTTGTAAAGCATATTTCTTCTTTAGCTCCTTCTCTTCTGGAGTTAATTCAGAATTTGGTTTAGCAAGGATTTCTTCTATATTTAATGTTGAAACGTTAGAAGTTGTTTCCTTTACTTTTTCTATTTCATTATTTTTTAAAGTATTAGTATTAACATTTTCTGCTTGAGCTTGAACTGTTGCTTCTTTATTCTTTGTCTCTTCAAGCTTCTTTGCATCGTTTTGTTCTTTTAGAAGCTTAGCTTTGCGTAAAGCTTCAGCTTTACGTAATGCTCTTTGTCTTTCTTCTTCTGCAATACGAGTCTTTTTAGTTTCAAATCTACTTTGAGTAACACGAAGTTTGTTTTCCTTTGCTTTCTCTGCTTTTATTTGAGCTTTTGCTTTTCTGAACTCTGCTACCAGCTGAATAGCACTAGGGCAAACATAAGAACAGCTACCACATTCAATACAACTCTTTAGACCACTATTTAAAGCTTTTCCATGTTTTTCATTTAAGCAGTAACCATATAGTTCGTATGGAACTAAGCGAGAAGGACAAACCTTAGCACAGCGACCACATCTAATACAATTAACTGTAATTTTATTAGTTACCAGCTCCTTGTCAGATGGAGCAATTACGCAACTTATAGTTTTTATGATAGGTACATCTGCCTGATGTAGGGTAAATCCCATCATCGGTCCACCAACAATGATTCTAGGAAACTTTTGTTTGGTGTAGCCATGTTTTAGGATTAACTCTTTAATACTTGTACCAATATAAGTCCAGCAGTTTTCATTTACATCTAAGGCTTGACCAGTTATCGTTACCAATCTCTTAACTAAAGGAATACCCTTGGTAACAGCTTCAGCAATTGAGTAGATTGTTGAAACGTTATGAACGACCACGCCGTAGTCTGTTGAACGAGCACTGTACGGTATTTCAATATCAGTAATGAGTTTTATTAAGTTTCTAGCTGCACCTGATGGGTACTTAACAGGAAGTTCAGTAATTCTGGTGTTAGCTACATCGTTATCAATAATAGCCTTGTTTAATGTAGTCATCGCTTCACGTTTGTTTGCTTCGATAGCGATAACAGTGTATTTTGGTTTTAAAATATATTGTAAAATCTTTATACCAATAGCTATTTGATCAGAACGCTCTTGCATTAAACGGTCATCACATGTAATGTAAGGTTCGCATTCTGCTCCATTTACGATTAGTAACTCACAGTGGTTTTTACTAACACTAGAACGAAGTTTTATTTCTGTTGGGAAACCAGCTCCCCCTAGACCTGCAACCCCCATGTCGTTAATATGCTTTAATAAAGTCTCAACACTTTGTTCTTCAAAGTTTTCAAACTTTGGGTGTTCCATTTTTTCTTGTTTGTCTTCAGGATCGCTAATTAAAACAATACATGGCTCCTTTAATCCGCTAGGGTGAGCAATGTTTTGCATAGAAATCGATTCAATTGTTCCAGATACAGGTGCATGAATTGGTACTTGGTATTTTAATTTTGGACGTGTTAAAGGTTCATATGCTTTAACGTGTTGTCCTTCTTTTACTAATACTTCTGCAGGGCTACCGCTGTGTTGTAGTAGCGGTAGAACAAGTCTACTTGGAATGTATTCTTTTGCACTTAAAGTTTTTGAAGAACTTTCCTTGTTTTCTTTTGGAAAGATTCCTCCTTTAAAACTGTTGATAATGCCATTTCTTATTTTTTGCCAACGTTTCATCTAAATTACTCCTTTGGCAACTTCCAATCCCAAGTTTGAGTTGTTTGTGGGATTGGTTGCATTATAATACAGTTCTTAGGGCAAGCATCAATACACTTGCCACATGCAGTACAGTAATCAGGTATTACTGTATGTTTTTCTTTTAACTTTCCTTCAATTGCATCGTAAGGACATACCTTGGCACACTTTGTACAACCAATACAATCGTAAGGGATTATGCTTGCTACTAATTCTTCCTTTGATGGACCATCTTCAGGGATTGGCATATGTAGTAATTCAGCAAGTTTTTTTACAGTTTGATCTCCCCCTGGAGGACATAGGTTAATCGGAGATTCTCCACTTAGGATAGCTAGAGCATATTCAGAGCAACCAATGTAACCACATTGACCACATTGAACTTGTGGTAAACACTTTTCAACCATGTGTTGCATCGGATCTTTGGGTTCAACTTTTAGCTTTTTAGCCGCAAAACTTAATAAGAAACCGATAATAAAAACAATAAATGTAAAACTTAAAATGATAAAAAACGTACTCAACATAGCTTACAATCTGCTTCCTATAATAAATTTGTAAATCCCATAAATGCCATAGATAAAAGGCCTGCTGTGATTAGAGCAATGGCACTTCCTTTTAAAGTAGATGGAATTTCAGCACTTGCTATTTGCATTCGAATAGCGGCAAAAATAGTTAAAACTAGTAAGAAACCTAACCCCGCACCAAGACTGAATATAATAACTTCTAGGAAGTTATGCTCTAGGTTAATGTTTAATAGGGCTAAACCAAGAACTATACAGTTGGTTGTAATTAAAGGTAGGAATATACCTAAAAGCTTAAATAAATCTTCAGAGATGTACTTAATCATGATTTCTGTAAATTGAACAACAGCAGCGATTAGTACAATATAGGTTAAAACTCTTAATTCAGTTATGTCGTAGGGAACGAGTAGAAATGTATCGACAATGTAGCAAATCACCGCAGTTAGAACTAGTACAAAGGTTGTTGCTAACCCCATGCCAACAGCTGAGCTTAGGTGTTTAGAAACACCTACAAAAGGACAAATACCTAGGAAACGAACTAGAACAAAGTTATTAACGATAGCGGCGCTTAGAAACAAAAGTAAGTAAGACATAATATTCTCTTAGTATGCTAAAAAAGTGGGTTTTTATTATTATCTTTTTAATAAAAAACAAATTATTACTTCTGTCACGAAATTTGAAGAAATTATAGCATATTGACATGTTATAAAATAGCAAAAATTTGAAATTTATTAAAAAATAAATTATTTTTCTTCTTAAATTTTAAAAATAACGATTTGTAACAATTTGTCATAATTTAGCAACACTCGTATATTAAAATGTTAATTATAGAGAAGTTTGTTATTCATTAGGTTAGTTGTATGAAGAAATATATTATTATTTTACTTATAGCGATTAGTGTAGTTAGTGTAATAGCTTTTAAATTTATTAAAAAGGAAGAACCAAAGTATTTAACGATTACTCCAACAAGAACAGATGTTGTTTCTAAGGTTGTTGCAACTGGGAAATTAGTCGGTAGAAGTGAGGTTAATGTAGGTGCTCAAGTTAATGGTCAGCTTCAAAAACTTTATGTTGAGCTTGGAGATAAAGTAAAGAAGGATGATTTAATTGCAGAAATTGATCCAAGAACTCAAAATAACGCTTTATTAACTGCAAAGGCTAATTTAAAGGTTGAAAAGGCAAGTAAGGCACAAAAGGTAGCTTTACTTAAGCAACAGCAATCTGAATATGATAGACAACTAAAAATGAGAACAAAGAATGCTACATCTGAGGCTAATTTAGAAGTAGCACTTGCAAATTTAGAGCAAACAAAAGCAGCGATTACACTATGTGATGCAAATATTGAAAAGGCTCAATTAAGTGTAGATAACGCAATTACAAATTTAGGCTATACAACAATCAGAGCTCCAAGAGATGGTGTAGTTATAGGAATTGTAACTGAAGAAGGTCAAACAGTTGTGTCTAACCAAAGTGCTCCTACAATAGTGAAACTTGCTGATTTAGAGACTATGACTGTTGAGGCTGAAATATCTGAAGCGGATGTAGTTAAGATTAAACCAGGAATGAATGCATACTTTACTATTTTAGGTATGCCAGATAAGAAGTTTCATTCATCTTTAAGACAAATTGAACCAGGTACTGCAGCAGAAAGCTCAAGTACTTCTAATTCTTCAAGTGCAAGTGGTTCATCAACAGCTATTTATTACAATGCATTATTAGATGTTCCTAATAAGGAAGGTATTTTAAGAGTGTCAATGACTGCAGAAGTTACAATCGTGTTAGGTGAAAGTAAGAATGCCTTAACATTACCAATTGCGGTACTTGATAGAAAGGTTGGTGATGATCAATATAAGATTCGTGTATTAGATAAAGACAACAACTTGCAAGAAAAGCTAATTAAGGTTGGTATGAAAGATAACATTCATTACGAAATCTTAGAAGGCTTAGAAGACGATGACAGAGTTGTTATTGGTAATGATATTGAAAGCGCTGAAGCAAAATCAATGTTAGATGCTGAAAGTAGAAGAAAGAATAGACCTCCTAGATTCTAAAAGCGAAATATCATTTAATTTAAAATAACACAGAAAAGAGTGTAAGCAATATGGACGCAACAAGAGATAATGAAGTATTACTTGAAGTTTCTAATGTAACACGAAGCTTTAGTCTAGGTGCAGAAAAAGTTGAGATTCTTCATGGCATTAACTTAAAGATTTATGCTGGTGAAATGGTTGCAATCATTGGTCAGTCTGGTTCAGGTAAATCTACTTTAATGAACATTTTAGGCTGTCTTGATAAGCCAACAAGTGGAGAATATATTGTTCAAGGTAATAAAACTTCTAAGCTAAATCCAGATGAATTGGCAAGATTACGAAGAGATTACTTCGGTTTTATCTTTCAACGTTATCATCTATTGGGACATTTAGATGCTGTCGGTAATGTTGAAATACCAGCAATTTATGCAGGAATAAAAAATGATAAACGTAAGGCTAGAGCAAAATTATTACTCGAACGCTTAGGTTTACTTGATAGAATTGACCATAAACCAAGTGAGTTATCAGGTGGTCAGCAGCAAAGAGTTAGTATCGCAAGAGCTTTGATGAATGGTGGTCAAGTAATCTTGGCTGACGAACCGACAGGGGCGTTAGATTCTAACAGCGGTAAAGACGTTATTGGGATCTTAAAGGAACTTAACTCATTAGGTCATACGGTTATAATCGTTACTCATGACCCTAATGTTGCAGCTCACGCAGGTCGCATTATCGAAATTAGAGATGGACAAATAATTAGCGATAAGCAAAATGAAAGTGGTCAAAATTCTAGAAAAGAATTAGATGATAAGGATATAGTTAAGCTTGACCCTAATTTTTTACTGCAAGTAAGAGCATATGTAGATCGATTCTACGAAGCCTTTAAGATGGCTTTCGTTGCTATGGTTTCACATAAACTTAGAACAGTTCTAACCATGTTAGGTATTATTATCGGTATCATGGCTGTTGTAAGCGTAGTTGCTTTAGGACAAGGGGCAAGCCAAAAGGTTGTTGATGATATCAGCGCTATTGGAACTAATACTATATCAATATATCCTGGTAAGACCTTTGGTGATTTGCGATCAGGAAGGATTCAAACGCTTACAGTTCAGGATATGGAGATTTTAGAAAAGCAAGTGTTTACTGATGGTATAACTCCTGATAGACAAAGCTCCTTACTCACTATATATAAAGATGTTTCAGCAAACTCGAAGGTACATGGGGTAAGTGAACAGTTCTTTAGAGTAAAGGGCATGAAGGTTGAGACAGGGCGTTTGTTCTCGTCAGCAGAAACAAGGAATATTGCAACAGTTGCAGTAATAGACCAAAATACTAAGAATGAGTTTTTTAAATATGAAGATCCTATTGGTAAGTACATTATACTTGGTAATGTTCCTTGTCAGGTAATAGGAGTGTTAGAAGAATCTACTAATGCTTTCGATTCTCAAGACTCAATGCAAGTATATGTCCCATATACTGTAATGATGTCAAGAATTGTAAAGGAAAGATATCTAGGTTCCATTACTTTACGTGTAAAAGACGGGTTCTCAAACGCAATAGCTCAACAAGCTATTGAGAAGATTCTTGAAGGAAGTCATGGCGTAAAGGATTTCTTTACTAATAGTTCAGACACAATTTTAAAGACAATTACGAAAACAACAGATACCTTAACTTACTTAATAAGTGCTATAGCTGTAATTTCTTTAATTGTTGGAGGTATCGGGGTTATGAATATAATGCTAGTATCTGTAACTGAAAGAACTAAAGAAATTGGTATAAGAATGGCAGTTGGAGCTCGCCAAAGCGATATACTACAGCAGTTCTTAATTGAATCAGTTCTAGTTTGTTTAATAGGCGGTGGTTTAGGGGTTCTGTGCTCTTACGGTGTAAGCTATATCTTTAGTCTTTTTGTACAAGCGATTTCTATGCAATTTTCCGTTGGTTCTATTGTTGCGGCAGTTGTATGTTCCTCAATGATAGGTGTAATTTTTGGATATATTCCTGCAAGAAACGCAGCTTTATTAAATCCTATTGAAGCCTTAGCAAGAGAATAAGGAGTGGAATAATGAATACTTTAATTAAGTTAAATAAAAATAATAATACAAAAGCGTTACCTTTAGCAGTTGCAATTACATTGTCTTTATTTTTAGGCGGATGTTCTTTAATGCATGAAGAATACGTTCAGCCAAAATTAGATAATTACGCTTTTGAAAACATTAACCATGATGCAATAGTAACTGAAAACTTAGTTGCTTCCTTAGAAGAATACTTTCAAGATGAATATTTGTCGAACATTGTAAAACAAGCATTAGAAAATAATAATGATTATTTTCAAGCTGTAATAAAGTCTAAAAAGGCCTTGATTGAATCAGATATTGCAACTACTAACTTAATTCCTGAATTTTCAGCAAACATTGGCAATGGTGTAAGTAGAAGAATAGATGTTTCAGAACACTCTAAAAAGAACAGTTCAAGTAAGTTAAGTTTAAGCTATGAAGTAGATATTTTGGGTAAGCTTAGTGCTGAAAGAAATGTAGCGAACCTTGCTGCACATGCTTCGGTTTTTGATGTAAAGGCAGCTAAGCTTACTCTTATCTCTAATGTTGCTAGTATTTATTGGCAAATAGTATATTTAAAGGATGCAGTAAGATTATCGGAAGCAAACTTTAAAGATAGTAAAGAAACTTTAGAGATAATGGAAAATCGTTATACTAACGGTGATATCTCTGAGCTTGAGTTTGTTCAAGCTAAACGAGATTTTTTAAATACTGAAACTTCTTTAGCTGAATATAAAACTAAACTTGATAACTCAATATCAGCAATGAACGTTTTATTGAATAAAACTCCAGATAGTGAGGTTGTTACTATTGAGTCTTTAAGAAATGTTTATGTTCCGACCCTAAGAACAGGAATGTCTGCTGACTTAGTAAAGAATCGTCCAGATTTAGCGAGTGCAGAACTAAACTTGCGTTCAGTTCTTGCTAGAAAAGATGTTGCTAAATTATCTATTTATCCAACATTTTCTTTAAATGCTTCTATAAGTGGTGGAAGTTCGAAGGATTTGTATGACTTTTTAAATGACCCTGTAGGTAGTTTGGCCTCAATGATTGCATTTCCGTTTTTAAACTATTACCAAAGAAGTTTAGATATTGATTTAGCTAAGCTTTCATATGAAAGTGAAGAAATGAAGTTTGTAACAGCTTACTACAAAGCTGTAGCAGAGGTTCATGATTCCTTAAATAATATTCAGCTTTATAATGAATTGTTATTAAAGAATGAAGAAAAGTTCCTGCTAAGCAAGAAGACAGAAGAAATCTACCTAAATCAATATGAAAATGGTAAGGTTGCGTTAAAAGATTATCTTGAAGCTAAAGCAACAAGAAGAAGTCAGGCTTTAAATCTTGCTTCTCAAAAGAGTGAACTTTTAAATCATGTTATGACTCTTGGTAAAGCTTTAGGTGGATTTTAATATAATATAACCTAATCAAGAATTTTGTATCTTAAGAAGTTAAAAAGCTGTAAAAACAGGAAATATGTTTTTACAGCTTTTAATTAATAATATTTATATTATTTTTGTTTAGTTTTTTACTATGGTAATTAGCTTATTTGTTTGAAAAATCAAATACCATATTTTAAAAAAAGATTTTTAGTAAGAAATACTTTAATTAATTATTCATTTCTTCTGTTACTACAGAAGTGCTCTCTGTTGTCTCTGTGTTTGTTTCAGAAGAATGATTTGTATGATATCTATCTTTATTTTGACTAGCAAGTTCTGCTCTTTCTTGCATATCAAGAGCAAGTGGCCAATGTTTTAATTCTTGTAGTCTA
>JAXJQF010000075.1:0-9912 GCA_036311285.1 Ruminobacter sp.
GATGCAATGGAAAAATATATCTATTATTATAATAATGATAGAATACAGCAAAAATTAAAAGGCAGAACTCCTAGTGAAGTAAGAAATTCTGCCTTAAAATATGTATAAGTTTTATTTGTTCAACTTATGGGGTGCACTCCATAACAAGTTCTTTTTTATATATACGTCGTTGTTTTTTCAAACAATCAATTTCACGATATATTCGATCTGTAGTTTTAGATTTCTTAGAATAAGTGCTTAACTCTTTTTCTTTATCAAAAATTTTTCTATCAAGCTTCACAAGACCTTCTTGTAGTTTTATTAACCTCTTAACATTTGGAACAATGTGTGGATATGGTTCTTTGGATATATAAGAAGAATAATCAATTTGTTCCATAGGCTCATTATATTGAGGTCCAATTTGATTTATATGAGTTACATATTCTTCAACAGTATATCTTAAATTATACAAATAATCTCTATTTGCTAAGATCTCGCGTCTCACACTAAACGCAGCTTTATCGTTTATATATTGATCTATTTCTGAAAGTTTACTATCTATTTTTAAGAGTTGAGCATTTGCCTTATAAACAGTTAAACCTCTACTATAACCTTCCATATAATTATTTTTACCAGACGCTCCATTACAAACATCTGTTAATGTATGACCAGCTAAACCATAAGCATAACCATTATCAATAGTACAATACTCCTCTGCTCCAGCTGCTCGTCCTTTATTATATGCTTCTACATCAACAAATACATATTTACTACAATCATGCACATATTCGTTTAACTCACTTGAAGAATATGCTTTTAAGGCATCATTATATCCTTGCTCATCCCATCTAATAAGTTCACAATCCTCTTGACTATAGGTTGCACAACCTGTTAATAAAATTCCAATTAAAGAGGCATAAATAAAATTCTTCTTCACTTTAATCATCCTGTCTCACTAATTTTTAATTATATGATAAAAATTTTAATAATGTTTTATATAAAAATAATTGCTATACGTTATAGTTTAAGACAATTAATACAAAATTTAGTTCAGAATATAAGAAATTTCAAATAATAGATTAGATAAAATGCTTAACAACAAATATAGAACGTTCAAAAAAGTTGACAACCTAAACAAATAAAAGTTGCCCACCTACAAATAAGTAAATTATTATTCAACTTTTCGAGAAATCAAAATTAAAAAAAAACTTAATACTGAATCAGTATTAAGTTCAAAATAAGTTAAGGAACTTATAGGAATTGTTGTATTCTTGTTCTACATATAACGTTATATCTATTTAATTATATGTTTTATATCATCACAAATTCTTTGAGCAACTATAGGATTATTCATTGTATAGATATGAATACCATCAACCCCGCTTGCTAACAAATCAACGATTTGATTTACACAATATGCCATACCTGCATCAAACAAGGCATCCTTGTTATCTGCATATCTGTCTAAAATTTTTTGGAATTTACTCGGAATAGTTGCGCCGCAAAGTGAAGCCATTCTTTCTATTTGTGCCTTGTTTATTACTGGCATTACACCTGCTTCAATAGGGACATTAATTCCTGCAATACGAGCAGACTCAACGAAGTTTAAAAACTTACTGTTATCAAAAAACAACTGAGAAATTAAGTGTTCACAACCTGAATCAACCTTTTCCTTTAAGTGAAGAATATCGTCTACTCTACTTTTAGATTCTTGGTGACATTCAGGATAACAAGCTCCACTAATACCAAGATTACTATTAGCTTTTACAAATCTAACTAACTCTTGAGCATATTTAAAATCATTCTTTGGTTCATATTGATCACTACGGTCACCACGTAGAGCTAAAATATTTTCAATTCCATTATCTTCTAATTCTCTGATAATAGATAAGATTTCTTCTTTTGTGTAGTTTAAGCAAGTTAAATGAGCGACTGCTGCAGTGTTGTATTTATGCTTAATCTTCTTTGCAATATCAACTGTTGCTGAATTAGTAACACTACCTCCAGCCCCAAATGTTACTGAAATAAAATCAGGATTTAGGTCTGATAATATACTTAAAGTCTCATCAATGTTTTTTAACGCTAAATCTCTCTTTGGAGGGAAGATCTCAAAAGAGATAACTTGCTTATCCTTTTTAAATAACTCTGATACATGCATCTTAAATTTCCTTAACTTTTATTATTAGAATCTAATGTACACGTTTATCACAAACTTTTTATATTTTATTATATTTTAGTTCTAATTAAATTATTAGCTTTTAATCAAAGCTTTTAAAATATTTATATGTTTAAAAAAATTTTAAACAAACAGAATTTTAAGCAATTTACTTGTAATAGTAAAATCATTTATAAATATACCTAGTTATAACAAAAACTTATAGCTAATTTATAACAAATTCTTTTAAGAGTTTTGTTTAACAAAGATTCATTTTATTGAATTGAATTAAGTTTATTTAATTTAGTTGATAAGAAAATAATATTAAGAAAATCTTTTATATAAGCATTTGAGATTGAATTTAAATTTAAACAATCTTTAACACTTCCTTTAAAAATTTAATATAGGTATTTGTAACATCTGAAGGAAGTATACCTTTTCTTTGAACTAAACCAATTCTCATTTCAGCATGCTCTTTTAATGGAATAGCAATAACTTCTGGATCTAATTCATTCTCAATTATCCCAGAACTTATAGTATAACCGTTTAACCCTATTAATAAATTAAACAAAGTTCCACGATCACTTACTCTAATAGTCTTTAAATTATTATCATTAGCTAATAATTCTTCTGCTAAAAAATCTGTACTATTAGCGCCTTGTTCAAAACATAAGAATGGATAATCCTTTAAATCAGATAAAGATACAACGCTATTTTTTGCAAATGGAGAACTTTGAGCTATAAATGCATGAGCTCTAGATGAAATTAACTCTTTAAACTCTAATTGACGTTCCTTTAGCTCTCTCATTATTACGTTTTTGTTATAATCTGAAATGTAAATAATACCTACGTTAGAAGTAAGATTATGAACATCATCTAGGATATCTAAAGTACGTGTTTCTCTAATACAAAAGTCATACTTATCAATCCCATACAAATTTACTAATTTTATAAATGCACTAACAGCAAATGAATAATGCTGGCAACTTACAGCAAACTTTATGGTTTCTTTACGATCTTCTGTAAATTTTTCATTTAAACAAGCAGCACTTTCTACAACTTGTCTTGCGTAACCAATAAATTCGACACCTTTTTGTGTTAATTCAATGCCTCGATTGTTTCTCGAAAAGATTAGAATATTAAATTCTTCTTCTAAATCCTTGATAGCATTCGATATAGCTGGCTGACTCACATAAAGAGCCGAGGCTGCTTCATTTATTGAACGATACTTTGCCACAGCGATTACATATCGTAATTGTTGTAAAGTCATGAATACCTCTTCTAAGCTTCAACTAATCTTTATATCTCTTATTCTTAGACATTCTATCAAGTTCTTCTAAGTATTCTAATTTCTTTTTAATATTGGCTTCAACACCACGCTCAGTTGGATAATACCACTTCATGTGACGAATTTCCTCAGGTAAGAAACATTCACCTGCAGCATATGCACCTTCCTCATCATGTGCATAACGGTACCCCTTATGACAACCTAGATCCTCCATAAGCTTAGTTGGAGCATTTCTAAGATACATAGGAACATCATAATCAGGCATATTTTTTACAGCTTGAAGTACACTGTTCCATGCAACATATACAGCATTACTCTTTGGACTTGCCGCACAATAAACTGCTGCTTGAGCAATAGCTCTTTCCCCTTCGGCAGGACCTACTCTTTCATAGCAATCCCAGGCACTTAATACTACTTGCATTGCTTGCGGATCAGCATTTCCTATATCTTCACTAGCAATAGCTGCCAAACGTCTTGCAACATATAAAGAATCTCCTCCTGCTGCAACTATACGAGCATACCAATATAACGCACCATTTACATTTGACCCTCGTACAGATTTATGAAAAGCACTTATTAAATCGTAAAATCTATCACCATTCTTATCATAACGAGCGACCTTTTCACCACCAATACTAGCTAATAAATCTAAGGTTATATAGGTGCAGCCTTCGCTATCCTTTTCAGCCATATCGCTCAATATTTCAAGATAATTAAGGGCACGTCTTGCATCACCATTAACCAATTGACCAATAGCATTTACTACTCCATCTTCAAACTTGATATTTAAAGACTTAAGACCTTTTTCACTTTCAACAGCTCTATTTATAACTTTCTCTATTTCATTAACTGTTAAAGATTTTAAGACATAGATTCTTGCTCTAGACAATATAGCGTTATTTAATTCAAAAGATGGATTTTCAGTTGTAGCACCAATAAAAATTATGGTTCCATTTTCAATATATGGAAGAAACGCATCTTGTTGAGATTTGTTGAAGCGATGAACTTCGTCTACAAATAAAATAGTTTTTCTGCCATTTCTTAAATTATTTTCAGCATTAGATATAGCTTCTCTTATCTCTTTTATACCGGAAGTAACAGCACTAATTCTTTCAACTAAAGCATTAACTTTATTCGCAAAAATCTCAGCTAAAGTTGTTTTACCAATACCAGGTGGTCCCCATAAGATCATTGAGAAACAGTTACCACGTTCCAACGTTCTTCTCAAAGGTTTATCTAATCCCAAGATATGTTCTTGACCAATATACTCTTCTATTGTAATAGGACGCATACGTGAAGCTAAAGGAGCATTTTCTTCTCTAAATTTTTGTATATCTTTTTGAACCATTGATTCAAATATATCAAGCTGATTTTGGGACATTTTACTTTACTTTTCTATATCTAAGCCTAGTCATTAGACAATTTGCTTTTAAATTTATACAAATTATATTGTTTAAAAATATCAAACTAACAAGTTATCATCTCTCTCTTTAAGAGTATTTTTAGGTTATTAAAAAAAATTCAAAGCCATTCATTTTTATGTAACCAATCCACTCTTTACTTTACTCGTTGATCATCAACAGTTACACCTTCAGGAATATCAAACTTAAAATCCACCATCTTAACTTCATTAGTATTTATATTCTTAAAGCTATATGTATTTGTCTTCCCGTCCTTTTCAACGATTTGTACTTTACTAATCAAATCATTCGTAAAGTACAATTTCATAGAGTTAATTAATCCAGAATTATCCTTGGTGTTTACAGAATACACCATTGAATTTGAATCAAGTTTCTCATTTTCTAATTCATCCTTTGAGAACTTAACAAAATTATATTTATTCCAGATTTGTTCTTTTTCTGAAACTAATAACATAATTGGACTACTAAAATTTGAATCATCATAACTATAGATCGTAACTTGTTCCAACATGGCATCGAAGCTGTAGATATCCTTACCGTCTGAAAGAAGTTCAGTTTCATCTGGAGAAGTTACTTTCATGCTCATATAATTTGGGCGAAGTAATCTTAATTCACCTTCTAGTTCTTGAAGTATCTTATTATCATTATTAGTTATTACTTGATTAAAATTTGCAAAATAAGCTTTTTGTTTAAAGATAATATCCTTTAATTCTTGTTTAACAGCATTAACATTAACTGACACTTCTTCTATCGCTATAGCAGGAGTGCTTACTGAAAAAACAACATTGGTCAATACAAATAAAGACGCGACGAATGCTTTAGTATTTAAACATAAATTCATATTTATCATCTCTTTACATAAATTATTAAAATCTAATCAACGAACAACAGCTAATAATTTTGTAGCAATATAATACACTTAATTTTAATTACCTTAAGCTGTAGTGAGTAAAACTATACTTAAAACAATCTTACACGTTAATGCTTTTTAAAGCAATAAAACATCCATTTAAAACAAAACCTCAAAATGCTATTACACATACTGAGGTTTTAAAACTTTTTTGCTATTTAATTCATAAATGGAAATTAGTCTATCAAGATCTCTCTAGCCCCTTGTGCCCCCATTGGAGCAGAAACTATTCCATTTTCTTCAAGCATATCTGCAATACGAGCACTTCTTCCGTAACCGATACCGAACTTTCTTTGAATTAAAGAGATACTATATTTCTTATCAGATCTCTTTAATTGACGGCAGTACTCAACAATTTGATCATATAATTCATCTGTTGAGTTACTAGCTTGTACTCTTTCTCCAGGCATTGCTGTTTCTTCAGTAAGTTCAGTATTAATAACCTCGCTGACATAATTAGGTTTACCTCTTGCTCTCCAAGCGTCTGCAAACTCATTTACTTCACCATCTGAAATAAATGCACCATGAGCTCTTAAGGTTTGATTTGTACCATCATTGTACTTAATCAACATATCACCACGACCTAAAAGATTTTCAGCACCAGTCTCATCGATAACGATACGTGATTCCATTCCAGATTTTACCTTAAATGAAATTTGGCTTGGGAAGTTTGATCTAATAGTACCAGTTATAACTTCAGCTCTAGGACTTTGAGTTGCAAGAATTAAGTAGATACCACATGCTCTAGCTTTTGCAGCAAGTCTTGATATCATTCCTTCAATATCACCTTGCTTCTTCATCTGCAACATTAAATCAGCAAATTCGTCAACGATAATAACAATACGACTCATCATCCCTAAAGCAGGAGCTTCATTATCTAATGAATCACTAGGACGCCATAATGGATCCTTTAAATAAATTCCATCCTTTTGCTTATCAAGAATAAACTCATTATATCCATCAATGTTTCTAACGTTGATTAAAGACATAAGCTTATATCTTCTATCCATTTCAACACAAGCCCATCTTAATGCACTAGATACTTGCTTCATATCTGTAATGATAGGTGTTAATAGATGCGGAATATCTCTATAAACCGAGAATTCAAGCATCTTAGGGTCAATTAATATAAGTCTTAATTGTTCAGGTGTATTTTTCATCAATAATGAAACTATCATTGTATTTATACCAACTGATTTACCTGAACCAGTAGTACCAGCAACTAATAAATGTGGAGCTTTTGCTAAATCGTAAATAACAGGCTTATTAGTTATATCTCTACCTAAACAAATAGATAATGCATCATTGCGTTCATTAAATTCCTTTGACTCTAATAGATCGCGCATGTAAATTGTTGAGCGATTCTTATTTGGAATTTCAATTGCAACATAAGGAGTATTCTTAACAGTTGGAATTACACGAATGTTTTCAAGCATTAGATTTCTAGCAATGTCTTGAGCATAGTTTTCAATCTTTGAACTCTTTGCATTAGGACCTAGTTCTAAGAAGAAACGAGTAATTACAGGACCTGTTCTATAAGCCTTACGAACAGTTTTGTTTCCATACGCATCGATTTCTTCCTTTTCAGCAACCTTTGCATTTAGCTTAAACTGTGATAGACAGTTATCTAAACGCTCAATCATTTCATCAATTTCTTGTTGACTTATCGCGTGCTGTTGTTTTGGTTCTACAAAGATCTTTGTACTTGGAAAAGTTGGTAGATCATGATTTCCATTATAACTACCATTACTACTGTTATCAGAAATCAAATCATCTAAACTAACTAAACGCTTTTTCTCACCTAAATTAGAGAATAATGACATTGAATCTTCGTCATCATCTTCATCATCTTCTTCATAATTTGAAGCTATTGATAAAGAACTTGGTTTATCAATTACATCACTACTTACAACATTATCGCTATAGTTTTGAGATGCTTGATTATTGTCACGACTCATTAAATTACCCATAGTAGAATCTAAGCTATCAGCTACCTCTACAAAACCTAATGGTAATTCAATCTCGTCATTACTCTTCTTATCAACACCAAATCTAAAATCAATGATATTGCTGCTGTTGTTGTCATTTTTATCAACAACCTCAGCATTAATTATATTTAATGATGAATCGTCATATTTATTTAGATGTACGTAATCATTATTTGAATTTAAACTTAGGCTATTATTTGTATTACTGTCGTCAGAATTTAATCCGCCAAGATTATTGCTATTAGCATTAAATTCCTCAACGTTATCATCATTTACATTATTATTAATAACATCATTAACATTACAATGAATCTTTACTTGAGGTTCCTTATCCTTAGGATCTGTTTTGTAAAATATTGTAGAAGGACCTTTTTGAGCATGAGGATTATTTTCAACTGGTGCAGAAAAATTTGTTGAAGAATTTTGGCTTGGTTGAATAGCAGTTTGAGTAGCAGCGTTAGTAACTGTTGCAGCTACAGTTGGTGCTGGTGCAGATTTAGTAATTGTCGCTGCTACAGTTGATGCTGGAGCAGTATTAGCCTTTTCTGCATTTTTAACAACAGGACTACTACTTGTACTTACAGAAGGTTGAACTGCTGTATTAACTGTTCCTCCTTGATTTAATGGTTTTGAAAAACCATTACTATTCGTTGTATTGTTAGAAGTATTCTGAACCTCTGTTTTATTTATTGGTTCAAAAAAATCATCATCTAAATCCGCCCCCTTTAACACTGTTTTCTGAGAAGCTATGTTCTGCATTGTAGGCATAGCCTTAGGAGCTACCTTGGGTGTAGATGTGTTTGAACCTTTTTGTTCTAAATTTGAAAAATCAATATAAGGACCATTATTTGAATTATCAGCGGACTTTACAGATGGGGTTGGTTTTTCATTCCCCTTTGATAATTGAAATTCTTCTGCTGTTACATTTCCTTTATCTTCACGATCCTCAATCTTGATACTAAAATCACTACTATAAGGAACAGTTGAATTAGTTGAATTAGTTTTAATGACTTTTTGTTCTTTAACTTCTGCTTCACCCTCTTTTTTCTTGAAGCTTTGAATAATACTAAAAATAGTCTTTCTGAAATTAAAAATCGATATTATTACATTACCAACAAACATGCATATAGTTACAGGACTTAAGCTTAATAGACACGGAATACCTATTAAAAACATAAACACCATAATTAAAATAGTACCATCATAACCTGCATAGGTTGAGATTATATCGTAAGCAAGACAACCTAAATGTCCTCCTGCAACCCCGTCCTTACTAACAAAATTAACTTTACTAACTAGTACACATGTTGAGATAAGTAAAAGATTAAAACCAATTACTCGAATAATGAATGTATAAGTATCTACATTTTTAAAATCTACTGGTCTTATCAATACAATATATGCGATATAACCAAACATTAATGGTAATAGGTAAGCACAGAATCCTAATGACTCAAATAATAAGCTAGATATTTTAGCACCAATAATCCCCATATAATTTGTTATACGGTTATAGCTTGAAACGTCACCTTCAAAATTTATGTCACTTGGATTATGGGAGTATAACGACATATAGGTTACAACAATAACCAATATGCAACATATAAATAAGACTTCCTTTATAATCTTTAAGCCTTTGCTATTTTTTTCATAATCAAAAGAAAACAACTTACACCTACCACTTTTATCTTTATATGCTTTAATATCTGATGTATCGTAATACTACTTAAAGTGTGCTTAGTTTTGCTATTACTTAATTCTAAAACTCCTATTTTAAAACTACATTTAGAATAAGAAAATCACACTCTCTTTTAAAGGCAAAATACATCGCATCTATTTAAAACTTTGCTAATTATAAAACAATCAAGAAAAAATCTAAATGAAATAGTTAAATACTTGCAAATATTAGTGATCTATGACTTATGATATACTTTTTATATGTATAGTAAAACGAAAATGTTGTGTAATAAAATAATACACAACATTCTTATTTCATATATAGAGCTAAACGCCTCTTAAAACTTCATTCATTCTAGAACTTGCTATGCTTTAGTTGTCTTGAATACTAAATCATAGCATGTACATTCTGTCAACTACCCATCACATAAATGAAATGGGCTTGTAACTGCCCAGCCGTCGTCACGGATGTTACTCCTGCGGCCTTTAACCCC
>JAXJQF010000076.1:0-12588 GCA_036311285.1 Ruminobacter sp.
GATGCAATGGAAAAATATATCTATTATTATAATAATGATAGAATACAGCAAAAATTAAAAGGCAGAACTCCTAGTGAAGTAAGAAATTCTGCCTTAAAATATGTATAAGTTTTATTTGTTCAACTTATGGGGTGCACTCCAGAGATTAGGTTCTTTTTTTTTGCAAATATAATAAGTTTTATCTGAACGTGTTGTAAAACCATGTCTTTTAAGCAGAGTGATGTTTATTATGTAACATTTTTGTAAATAATTGTTGTGTGCATGTTTGTGTAACTCTGAGAACATGGATATAATCAGCTCATAAGATTATATGAAGGTAAATCATAGTATGAATACAAATGCTGAAAATAAAGTGAGATTGCTAATTCATTTACATGCGTATTATGAAGAATTAGTGGATGTTTATTTAAAACGCATTTCGTTATTAAATTCTGTAAATTGTTCATATAAGTTATTCGTTACAATTCCAAAAACAATATCAAATGAATTGGAAGTAGAGTCTATTGAAAGAATAAAGAGTATAACTGATAAGGTTGAAAAATTTATTTCTAATAACAATTATGAGTTAATGGTTGTTCCAAATATTGGTTATGATATAGGCCCTTTTGTTTCATTGATAAATAATGTAGACCTTAGTTTATATGATGTTGTTTTAAAACTTCATACAAAGAATACCAAAGATCAAAGTCTAATTAAGTTAAGGAGAATTTATATCAATAGAGAACAATGGAGTCAGTTTTTACTTGAACCATTGTTATATGATGTAAATACTATAGACATGATATTGTCAGAATTTAAGAATAATAAAAACTTAAATATGGCAGGAAGTAAATACTGTTTTACTTTAATTAAAAGTCATTATCAAAAATATAAAGATAAATTATCTGAGCTTGCATTAATGTTTGGTTATAGTATTGAAAAATTAAATAAGCTTCGTTTTTGTGCCGGAACAATGTTTTATATTAGAGCAAGTTTATTAAAGTCAATTCAGAATAAAGTGAATATAGATTTCTTTGATGAGCAAAAAGAACAAAAATCAAGTACAGATTTTTCTTATGCTCATACATTTGAAAGATTATTTGCAATAATTGCTACAAATGATGGTGGAAAATGCAAGGAATTGACATATCCTATTAAAGAAAATATAAAGTATTATTACTGGCCGATGTTACAAAAAATTACTCATCTTTTTTATGAAAACAAGAAAACTCCAGTAAAGCACACAATTAAGTTGTTTAGAATAACTGTATATAAGAAAAAAATTGATAATTGTAATTAAAGACTATTGATTAGTATTCTTGTATATAAATAAGTGAGAAAGTTATGATCAAACAAAAAATATAAAGAAAACAATAATGAGATAATTAACCAAAGCTTAAGAATAATATTCTTTGTTTTTTTCAGATTTTACTTATTTTTTCAAAAAGAAGTTCTCATATTTTAATAAAATTTTATAAATTTTATTATTTAAAATCATACGTCAAAAAATGTAATGTAAAAAAGTTTTATAATGCATTCTACGAAGAAATAAAAGCTATATTTTAGATTAGTTAAATTGCTTTAGGATTATTTAAAAATGTTAGTTTGGACAATTGCAAATCAAAAAGGTGGTGTAGGTAAAACTACCACGGTAATGAACCTTGCGGGATTATTAGCTGCTCAAGGTAAAAGAGTTTTATTATTAGATACAGACCCTCATGCTTCATTGACTTATTGTTTTGGGTATGATTCGGATGAACAAGAAAAAACTTTATATGATTTGTTTGCTAACGATAATTTATCAAGAGAAGAGTTACTTTCTATTTGCTTAAAGACTAATACTGATAATATATCCATAATCTCAGGCTCGATAGCATTAGCGACCTTAGACAAAAGTTTAGGTGATAAACCTGCTTCAGGTTTAATATTGAGTAAAGTTTTAAAGAAATTAGATATGTTCTTTGACGTTGCTATTATTGATACCCCTCCTGTATTAGGTGTAATGATGGTTAACGCTTTAGCAGCTAGTTCAAGAATTATTCTACCTACTCAAACTGAATTTTTGGCATTAAAAGGTTTAGAACGAATGATGGAAACCTTTAAAATTTTAAAAGGAACCAAAGCTAAAGAATTACATTATTTAATTGTTCCAACAATGTTCGATTGCAGAACAAAAGCTTCTCATATGAGTCTAGCTTCTATGAAGGAGTCTTATGGAGATTTGGTTTGGGACAAATATATACCAGAGGATACAAGATTGAGAGACGCAAGCCAAGCTCATGTTCCTGCTACTAAAATGTATCCAAATTGCCGTGGTTCAAAGGCTTATGTTGATTTATTAAACACTCTATATTCTTTAGAAAGTTTTATCAAAGAAGACTAATAATAAGGAACATTGCTTAAATGAGTAAGAAGAATATTCAGTACGATACAATGGTAAGCTACTTTAACTCTTTATTAACAGAAGTTGAAGAAGAGTTTGATAATAAAGAATCATATGTAGTTAAACCCCAGGAAGATATTAAGTATCTTGGAGTAGAGGAACATACAAATTTCCCTATTAGACAAGATGACAATGAATTTGGTAAAAAGGCTTTAGAACCTCAGCTTGATTACGAAAAGGCTATTAAACCAAAACCATTGCCTGTAGCTGAAGTTGATGCTAAAAAAGAAAATCTTCAAAATCTATTAGATACAATGCCTAAACCTCAAGTTCAAGTTGCTGTAGAAACAGTGGCTGAAACAAAAGTTGAGACTAAGGTAGAGGTAAAGCCTCAAGTTCAAGTTGAAGTAAAACCACAAGTTGAAGTAAAACCACAAGTTGAAGTAAAACCACAGGTTCAGGTTCAAACTCAAACAGTTGTACAACAAAATGTTCAACAAGTAACTGAAACTCAAACTCAAGTTCAAGCAGATGTTGCACCGAAAAATCCTGAAGAAGAATGGAAGAATATTGAACTAGACGATAAATTTACAGCCTTATTCTTTAAGGTTGCAGGTGTTACTTTAGCAGTGCCATTAGTATTTTTAGGTGGCATTTTTGAACCAGATGTTATTACAACATTGTTTGGAAAACCAAAGTGGTTTACAGGTTTGACAAAGGCTCAAGGAAGTAAGGTTGCAGTTGTTGATACAGCTCAGTGGTTATTACCTGATAAGCAGATTATTGAGCATGAATACAAATACATTGTAAAACTTGATAAGAGTAACTGGTGTTTACAATGTGATGAGTTAGTTGGCACTTTAAATTTAACTAAGGATGAGATTAAATGGAGAGAGGTTGCAGGTCCTAGACCTTGGTTATCTGGTATTGTAAAAGGTCAAATGTGTGCTTTATTACATGTGCCAGAGTTAATTAAGATGTTATCAAATGGTGTTGATGTTGCGACATTGTTAGCAGAATCTGAATAAAATTCTTAAAAAAAGTGCATGGCGTCATGTTATTTGACATATTTAAAAACAAAAGAATTTAAAAGTGATAATCTATAGTTAGTATTATAAATTATTAAACTTATTATGGTGATATAAGGATATTATCATGGCAGAAATAGTAGGTTCTGAAGTAAAAAATGAAAATGAAGAGTTACGTTGGGTGACTATTCATTTAGATAATGAAGTTTATTGTGTAAACGTAATGCAAGTAAGAGAAGTGTTACGTTATACTGAAATCGCACCTGTTCCTGGTGCTCCTGATTATGTATTAGGTATTATAAATTTACGTGGGAATGTTGTTACTGTAATTGATACTAGAATGCGTTTTGGTTTACAACCTGCTGAAGTAACAGAAGGTTCTAGAATTGTAATTATTGAAGCCGAAAAGCAAATCGTTGGTATTTTGGTAGATAGTGTATCAGAAGTAGTTGATATTAAAGTTTCAGATATTGATCCTGCTCCAAACGTAGGTACAGACGAAAGTGCTAAGTTTATTAAGGGCGTATGTAACCATGGTGATGATTTGTTGATTTTAATTGACCTTGACAAGTTATTAACAGAGGAAGAGTTGCAAGAAATAGCTCATCTATAAGAGATTTTTACTCACATAACACAATTATAATAATGCTGCGGACTAGCTATAAAAAAGGATAACAGTTTTGTTATCCTTTTTTAACATAACAAGCTTCGTTTTTATCTGATAATTCAAAAAAATGAGTTATTTCTTTTTTCATTGCTTAGCAAGGGAACTTTGGTGTCTTGATATGTTTCATTGTTAATTTCTTTATTAAATTTAACGATAATATTCTTTATTCTCCTAAATTTTCAAATTTGTTTTTATATACTTTTATCCGATTAATAAGTCTAGTAACTGATTCAACTTTGCTTTATGTTTGAGGACTGTTTTTTGTTTAGCTTAAAAACAAGTTTAGGTTAAAAATGTTAAGTAGCTTTTGTTGTTTAGTTATTATTAATTTATTATATTGATTGTATTTTAAATTTTATATAAATTGATTTTACCTAAAAAAATAAAATAAAGTTTTTATTTTTCTTTAATATATAAAATTTTGTTTCAATATATGTGGATCTTGTAAAAGGAGTAACTATGTCGAAGTTTTATTCGATCGCTGCAATTCTTATGCTTTGTTCTTTTGGTATTAGCGCGTGCGATAACACAGATACAAAGGATAAAGTTATCGCTAGTTCTAATGTTAATGGAACTCTTTCAAATTTGCCAAGCAGAAGTGAGTGGGTAAATTACATGCAAATTATTGAGAAGTTTTACGTTCATAAAGATGCAATTGGTAAAAATGATGGCATATTCCCGACATGGAGATGTAACGATGGCTCTTTAAGAAACAAGACTACTTGCCCAGGAGAAGATTTGAAATCGATTGGTAAAATGCCATATGTTTGGGGGACTGATTTTGTAAGAATGCATTCAAGACAAACTTTTGCTTATGGAGCTATATATAATGTTACAGGCAATGTTGAAGATTTAAAATTGCACTTAAAAGGTGTTAAATTTATTCAAGACTATGTATTTAGAAAAAACGGAGGCTTCAATTTATTATTTGAAGAGAATAAACCTGTAAACGATAGCGAGATTTTTGCTGAAAATCCGCAAGATTTATCATATATGCTTATGGGTCTTGCTATGAATGTATATTTAACAGGGGACAGTAAGAGTATTGAGGCATTAGTTAAGGCTCAAAGATATATTTTTGATAATTATTATGATGAGAATCAAGGTATGCTTACTTGGTCAAAGAGAGATACATACTTTGATAAAACTAATCAACAAGAGTTAGTTGCTCAACTAGACCAATTAAATGCATACATGCTTTTGTCATGGAGATTGATTCCAACTAAATATAAGAGCGCTTGGTCTTCTGATATCAAGAAACTTGTAGATATCATAAATACTAAATTTTATGTAAAAGAAAAAAATATATTTAATGGTTGCTTACATGATAAGGAAGTGTGTTTTGGTTATGAGCCAAAACACGGTGACTTTGGGCATAGAGTTAAAACTTTCTGGATGGAGTATTTAGCAGCTTTAGGATTAGGTGATAAAGATTTAGCTGCATTTGCTAGAAAAGGGATGCTTGAAACTGTAAATAAAGCTTTAGCAGATAATAAGATCGAATGGTTTGAAGATGAGTATTTTAGAGAACCTTTTTGGTGGGTGAAGGCAGAACTTAATCAAGTTGCTTTAACCTTGGCGTTGGATGGTAATGATTATATTGTTCCAGGAACAATAAAAGAGTTGTTAGCAAATGAACTTGATACAACTTATGGTGAAATTAAGGATGGGTTAAAAGCTCATTTTTGGCATAACGGATTTCATAGTAGTGAGCAAGGTTTAATTGGATACATTTTGTCAGATGCTATTAGATATAAACATTGTGATTCTCAAAAATGTAAGGACGATAACTTGACTAAGCTATATTTTTCCCCAACTGATGAAAAGACTATGATATATAGTCCTTACTTATACGGTGGCGATATTAAAACTATTAATAAAACAGCAACAGGAGTAGAGGTGATATTTTCAAATGTTGGGTTGCCAAAGCCTGTGAAGTAATTAGTCTAAATAATTAATAGTAATAAATTAATCATTAACTAATAAATGTTAAATAGATTACATGCGGTTAAAGTTTTGAATTGCTTTTACTGCATGTAACTAAAAATACAGTTCTATAGTAATTTCTAAGAAATTCCAATAAATCTTGTTTTATTATATTTTTACCTTTTTGTTTTGAAATAGTAGTTGTTTGATATTTTTGTTTGCTTTTATTTTTGTTGAATATTTGTATCCACCACTAATAATTACTAATGTTTGCTATAGCTCTCAATTCGCTGTAAAATACTTAAAATAAATGACTGAAAATATTAAAAGTTATAAAGATTGAAGTTTCTTTTTATATTGTTGTGAGCATATTAGTGATTTATAATTTGAAATCTAGAACTTTAAGTCTTTATTAAGAGTTTAATTTATTCCTTATGGAAGTTGAGATATGATACCTAAGTTATCCCCAGAAGAATTTTTAGAACCTATTTATGAACAATATTTTAACAAGTTAAAGGAAAAGAACTTTACTGGTGATATTGAATATAGATATAGTAACAGATTAGCAGTTGCTACTGATAACTCTGTATATCAAAGTCTTCCTCAAGGGGTTTTATTACCACGTAACAAAAATGATGTACAGATAGCTATAGAATTAGCAAACCAACCACAGTTTAAAGAAATAACTTTTGCTCCTCGTGGTGGTGGTACAGGTACAAATGGTCAATCCTTAACAAAGGGTATTGTTATGGATATGTCTAAGTACATGCGAGGTATAAGTGAATTAGATATCAACGCACGTACTGTTTATGTTGAATCAGGTGTAATTAAGGATTTCTTAAATAAAGAAATAAAACCACATGGTTTATTCTTCTCTCCTGAGTTATCTACATCTAATCGTGCTACATTTGGAGGAATGATTAGTAACGATGCGAGTGGTCAAGGTTCATTAAAATATGGTAAGACAAGTCAGCATGTATTAGAGGTTGATGTAGTTTTATTAGATGGTAGTGTATGTCGTTTTAAGCCGTACAAAGGTGAAGCATTGCAGCACAAACTTTCTTTACAAGATATGGAAGGGGAGATCTACCGTACTGTATACAATATTGCTAAAGGCAAGCGTGCAGAAATTGAAAAAACTTTCCCTCAATTAAATAGATTTTTGACAGGTTATGATTTAAAGAACGTTTATAACCCAAAAGATGATTCACTAGATATCTCAAGAATTATATGTGGTGCAGAAGGTACTTTAGGTTTTATCGTTGGTGCAAAATTAGATTTAACACCAATTCCGTCTTATCGTTCATTGGTTGTTATTAAATACGATTCATTTGATTCTGCATTAAGACATGCTCCAGTATTAGTTAAGGCGGAAGCTTTATCTGTAGAAACAGTAGATTCAAAAGTGTTAAATCTAGCTAAGCAAGATGTTGTTTGGCATACAGTAAAGGATTTAATCACTGCTGTTCCAAATGTTGAAATGGAAGGTATTAACATTGTTGAATTTGCAGGTTCTGATGCTGATGAAGAATCAAAGAGACAAGCAAAGCTTGTTTCTATTTTAGATGAAACTTTAAGTGGTTCATCTAAAACTAAGGTTAAAGGTGTAATTGGTTATCAAGTATGTAACGATTTAAGTGGAATCCTTGCAATCTATGGGATGCGTAAAAAAGCTGTAGGTCTACTTGGTAATGCTCAAGGCGATGCAAAACCAATAGCTTTTACAGAAGATACTGTAGTTCCTCCAGAACATCTAGCTGACTATATTCAAGAGTTTAGAGCATTACTTGATGATAATGGATTGACTTATGGTATGTTTGGTCATGTGGATTCTGGGGTGTTACATGTTCGCCCTGCGTTAGATCTATGTGATGTTGAACAAGGAAAATTATTAAGAAAGATCTCTGACAGTGTAGTTGCCTTAACTGCTAAATACGGTGGTATTATGTGGGGGGAACATGGTAGAGGTTTTAGATCTGAATATGGTCCAGAGTTTTTTGGTGATTTATTTGAAGAATTACGTAAGGTAAAGGCTGCATTTGACCCAGATAATAGAATTAACCCAGGTAAGATTTGCACTCCAATTGGAAAGGATGAATATAAATTAGTTTCAGTTGACGATACAAAACGTGGTGATTTTGATAGACAGATTCCACAAGGTATACGTAAGAGCTTTAAGGAAGCAATGAACTGTAATGGAAATGGTTTATGCTTTAGTTTTGATACTTCAAGCCCAATGTGTCCTACTTATAAATATATGGGGGATAGACGTCAGTCTCCAAAGGGACGTGCAACATTGATGCGTGAATGGTTAAGACAATTAGAGCTTGCTAATTCTAACCCTTTACTTGAAGAACAATTATTACAAAGTGGAACCTTTAGCTTTAAGAATTGGTTGCAAAAGTGTTACCATACATTAAAGAAAGAAAATGACTTCAGTAATGAGGTTAAAGAAGCTATGGATTGCTGTCTAGCTTGTAAGGCTTGTGCAAGTGCTTGTCCAATCAAGGTAGATGTTCCAGAGTTTAGATCAAGATTTTTTAATTTATATTATGGTCGTTATCTTCGTCCAATTGGGGATATCTTTGTAAAGACAATTGAAGATAGTGCACCATTAATGAGTAAGACTCCTGCGGTATTTAATACAGTTAATGGTTTAGCTCCAGTTAAATATATCACTAAGAAAATATTTGGTTTTGTGGATGTACCATTATTAAGTAATCCAAATTTACCAACACTTTTAAAAGAAACTTGTGTTGAATACTTCGATTACGACAAGTGTATGAATGCAACTCCATCTGAGTTAGAACAATTTGTAATCATTGTACAAGATACGTTTACAAGCGTGTACGACGCTCAAGTTGTTGCTGATTTGGTTCGCTTAATGTCAAAGATGGGGAAGAGGCCGGTATTGTTACCATTAAAACCAAATGGTAAGGCTTTACATATCCGAGGTTATTTACGTTCATTTGCAAAGACTGCAGCTACAACAAGTCAGTTCTTAACTAATGTTGCAAAACTTGGAATTCCAATGGTAGGTGTAGACCCTGCAATCGTATTAAGTTATCGTGATGAATACAAGAAACTTTTAGGTGAAGCTAGAGGTAACTTTAATGTAATGCTAATTCAGGAATGGTTATTAAATAACTTAGATAGTATTACTCCTAAGAGTGAATCTGAGTATGATCAATACTATTTATTAGCTCACTGTACTCAAAAGAGTTTAAAACCTACAACTCATAATGATTGGAAAACAATATTTAATAAGGCAAATATTAAGTTAACTCCAATTCCTGTAGGTTGTTGTGGTATGGCTGGTTTATATGGTCATATGGAACAAAATGTTGAGCGTAGTGAAAAGATATACAATCAAAATTGGGCTCCAGTATTTGTAAAATATTCAGTGCATAGATGTTTGGTGACAGGTTATTCTTGTCGTGAACAGGTTAAGAAAATGGAAGGTGTTCAAACTAAGCATCCTTTACAAGTATTGTTATCTGTTTTATAAAACAATATGCATAGCAATAAAAACAGATAAGAAGTTGTTCATTTATAGCAAATTATAAATAATTAAAAAATCACGACTTCAATAGAAGTCGTGATTTTGTTTTTAATTATTGGTTAAATAGAAAAAATTTTTCAATTTACTTTATTAGTGTTTACTTTGTTTTTCACGTGTATATAATGAAATCATTGTATCTAAGTCTATATTCAATCTAAATTGTGTTATACATTTGATTTTTTTTTGAATTAAGGTTTAGAATACTACAATGATATGGTATCAACGCTTAAAAATGACTTATGGTCATTTTTAGAAAGATTGTTTTCTTAAATCTTTGTAGGTTTGCGAAAGCTATTTTTATTGCAGTTGATACTGAAGTGTAGAAGTATTTGTTAATTCAAATGAAATTATTGGTAACGCGGTATCTGTGGTCTAATAATTTAACTTCTATTGACTTTGTTTTTATATACGTAAGCCTAAGGAGGCTTTATGGAAATGTTATCAGGTGCACAGATGGTAATTCGTACACTTGAAGACCTTGGAGTTGAAAAACTTTTTGGTTATCCAGGTGGTTCTGTTTTACACATTTATGATGCTTTATTAGAATCAAAGAAAATTAAGCATATTTTAGTTCGTCACGAACAAGGTGCTGCTCATATGGCAGACGGTTATGCAAGAGCAACAGGTAAGGTTGGCTGCGTTTTAGTAACATCTGGTCCAGGTGCTACCAATACTATTACTGGTATTGCAACAGCATATGCAGACTCTATACCTATGGTTATTTTAACAGGTCAGGTTCCTACTAACTTAATTGGTTCAGACGCGTTCCAAGAAGTTGATATGGTTGGTGTGTCAAGACCAATTGTTAAACATAGTTTCCTATGTAAGAAGGCTGAGGATATTCCTGAGTATATTCGTAAAGCATTTTACATCGCTTCAACAGGCCGTCCAGGACCAGTTGTTGTTGATTTACCAAAGGATGCTCAAAATCCTCTATTAAAGTTCCCTTATGAATATGTTTCATTAACAGACATTTCAATGCGTTCTTATAATCCAACATTAGTTGGCCATAAGGGACAAATTAAGAGAGCTGTAAAGCTTTTATGTGAAGCGAAGAAACCTGTATTATATTTAGGTGGTGGTGTTGTTGCATCAGACGCTTCTCAAAAAGTTTATGATTTAGCAAAGAAGTTTAATCTTCCTGTAACTACGACTTTAATGGCAATGGGTGTATATCCTGCTTCTGATAAGCAATCATTAGGTATGTTAGGTATGCATGGTACATATGCTGCTAATATGACAATGCATAACAGTGATTTAATTATTGCTTTAGGTGCAAGATTTGATGATCGCGTTACTAACAATGTTGCTAAGTTCTGTCCAGAAGCTAAGATTATTCATGTTGATATTGATCCATCATCAATTTCAAAATGTGTATTAGCAGATATTCCAATCGTTGGTAACGTGTCTACAGTTCTTGATCAATTCTTCGAAATTATTAAGGAATTTGAAGCTAATGGCCATTTCGATGTTTCTCAACAAGCAAATCATATGGATAACTGGTGGGAAATGATTGATGGCTTTAGAGCAGAAAGACCACTTGAATATTTAAGTGATAAGAAGGAAGGTATAGCTCATCCAGCTCAAGTAGTTGAGATGTTACATAAGGTAACTAACGGTGAGGCGATCATGGTTACTGACGTAGGTCAGCATCAAATGTTTGCTGCATTATATTATCCACTTAATAAACCAAGAAAGTTTTTATCTTCTGGTGGCTTAGGAACAATGGGATACGGTTTCCCTGCTGCAATTGGTGCAAAGATTGCGATACCTGAAGAAGAAGTAATTTGTATTACTGGTGATGGTTCATTCCAAATGAATCTTCAAGAATTAGCTACATGTTTACAATATAACGTACCTGTAAAAGTTATTATCTTAAATAACAGCTCATTAGGTATGGTTAAACAATGGCAGATGATGTTCTACGATGGTCGTCAAAGTGAATCATATATGGATGTAGTTCCTGATTTTGTTAAATTAGCAGAATCATATGGTCAAGTTGGTATCAGAATAGATAATGAAAATGACTTAGAAGAAGGTTTAAAGAAAGCGTTTGAGATCAAGGACAAGACTGTTGTTGTTGATGTAATCGTTGACCCTAACTCTAGAGTATATCCAATGCAAATTGGAACAGGTTCTATGGCTGATATGTTTTTAAATAAGACGGAGCGTACATAATATGCGTCATATAATTTCAGTATTATTAGAAAATGAATCAGGTGCATTAAGTAGAGTAGTAGGTTTGTTTTCTCAACGTGGTTTTAATATTGAATCACTAACAGTTGCTCCAACTGACGATGCAACATTATCAAGAATGACTGTTGTAACAGAATGTGATAATGATGAAGTTGAACAAATTACTAAGCAATTACATAAGTTAGTTGATGTTTTAAAGGTATATGATCTTGCTGATTCAACTCACATAGAAAGAGAAATTATGTTAGTTAAGATTAGAGCTAACACAAGAGATTTACGTGATGAAATCAAGTGTATGTCTGATATCTTTAAGGGTAGAATCGTTGATCTTACTCCAGATTTATATACTGTTGAAATCATTGGCGTAAGTGGAAAGCTTGACAATTTCTTAACTGCTGTGTCACAACAAGCTGAAATCGTAGAAGTAGTTCGTTCAGGTGTTTGTGGTATTTCTTGTGGTGAAAGATCATTGAGAATATAAGTTAAACTTGTTTTTATACTTCTATGAAGTTTATAAAACTATATAAAATTGTTTTATGAATTTAAAGAGGTAAAAGATTAAAGTAATAAAATTAAGAATGACTTTAAATGTTTAAAGTCATTCTTTTTTTTTATCGTATTTTGGTTTATTAAAATCAATCTATTTAAGTATTTTTATACAAATATAATTATTGTATGCTCCATTTTGTATGCATGATTTCTATCACGTTTTTTGTTTAAAAAATGGTTCTTCACGGAAATATTGGAAATATAGACATTGAAAAAGGGGCAAAAGTACTCTAATATTTTAAGCGCTAAACAAAAATAGAGAGATACTTTATGCCCCTTCAAACGTATATTACACAAA
>JAXJQF010000077.1:0-30907 GCA_036311285.1 Ruminobacter sp.
AAATCTGCAATTTTTTCAGCAGCTGGATTTCGCTTAATATCTTTTTTTGCCATATTCATATAACTCCAATTAAGTCTTTAATATTAACAGACTTAACAGGAATACACGAATTTTATGTCACACCCAAATCATCAGATTTTTTTATATAACAAAGAAAAAAGGCTTCAAAATTTGAAGCCTTTTTTGTGGTTAAACCACTATTTCCTATTTTGTAAAATCACACTAGAATTACTTCTTAGTATCTAACTTTTCAGCAATACGTGCTGCCTTACCTGATAATGAACGTAAGTAGTATAACTTAGCACGACGTACTTTACCACGACGTGTACGTTCAATTGAAGAAATTAATGGGCTGTGAGTTTGGAATACACGTTCAACACCTTCACCGTTAGAAATCTTTCTTACTGTGAAAGCTGAGTGTAAACCACGGTTACGCTTAGCGATTACAACACCTTCGTAAGCCTGTAAACGTTCTTTATCGCCTTCAACTACACGAACTTGAACACGAACTGTGTCACCTGGGTTAAACTCTGGGATATCAGAACGCATTTGTTCTTTTTCAATTTGTTCAATAATATTCATAAATCTCATTCCTACCTAGGATATACTGATAACTCTCTACTGTAACATATCTAAAAAGATTGTTCTTTCTCTTTCAGATAAAGGGCAAGCTCTTTCTCTTGCTCGTCAGTCAGAGCTAGGTTACTAAAAATCTCAGACCGTCTTTCATAAGTTCTAGCTATTGATTGTCTTAATCTCCATTTACGTATATGCTCATGATTTCCGCTTAGAAGAACTTCAGGGACTTTTAACCCCTCAATTTCTTCTGGTCTTGTGTACTGTGGACAATCTAATAAACCATTTGCAAATGAATCTTCTTCTGCACTTTGTTTATCGCCAAGCACACCTGGAACTAATCTTGAAATGGCGTCAATAACAACCATCGCAGGTAGTTCCCCACCACTTAGTACGTAATCCCCTATTGATAATTCTTCATCAACATATAATTCAATGATACGTTCATCAATTCCTTCATAACGACCTGCAATGAATATCAATTCTTGTTCAGAAGAATATTCTCTACATATGCTATGACAAAATTGTTTACCCTGTGGTGATAAATATATAACCTTGGCATTTGGTAACTGTTTTTTTGCCTCTAAAATTGCATCTCTTAAAGGCTGAACCATCATCAACATACCAGGACCACCACCAAAAGGTCTATCATCTACTTTATTATGTTTATCTAAAGTATAATCTCTAGGATTTATACATAATATTTCAATTAAGCCATTTTTAATAGCTCGACCGATTACACCAAACTCTGTTATTGCTCGGAACATTTCTGGGAAAATGCTTATTACAGCTATTCTCACATTACACCCCATAAGAGTTGGCTAGAAATCCGCGTCCCACTCAACACGCATAACCTTTTCTTCAAGATTAACATCCAACACAACACTTGGGATGTATGGAATTAATCTTTCTTTAATATTATACGCATCATTAATTTTTGCCTTAACAACAAGAACATCATTTGAGCCTGTTTCCATTAAGCTTTTAACCTTACCCATATCATAACCATCTTGATTGATGACACTTAGGCCGATTAAATCTCTCCAACGGAAAACTCCTTCAGGTAACTCAGGCAAAGAACTACCTAAAATTCCAATTTCTGCTCCTGTATAGCCTTGTGCAACTTCGCGAACATCAATATTCTTAATCTTCACGATATATGCATCAGAATGACGTTTGAAATCTTCAATTTCGATATGACGCCACTCTCCGCCTTGGTGTCTATAAAACCACGGCTTATAAGTAAAAAGATTTTCTGGATTTTCTGTAAATGAAAATACCTTTAGCCAGCCTTTGATACCGAATACAGCACCAAATTTACCCATAACTTCAGGTGTTTCTTTTAAGTCCATCCTACATTCCTTCTACAAAAAGATATTAAGCTGCTGCCTTCATATCTTTAACAAGTTTAGCTACACGATCTGATAATTGTGCACCCTTTGCTTGCCATTCAGCTACTTTTTCTAAGTCTAACTTAATTTTAACTTCTTGGCCTTGAGCGATTGGGTTGTAATAGCCTAAACCTTCAATGAACTTACCACTTAATGCACGACGTGAGTCTGCAACAACAATGTGATAAAATGGACGCTTTTTAGCACCACCACGTTGTAAACGAATAACTACCATAATTTCCTCTTATAAAGGTTGTTAAAAATTTTGTAAAACAATTTTCAATTTACAAAATAGGTTACAAAATTTTAACTAGATCTAAAAATAAATCAAGTCTTTTTTAAATATATTGTAAAATTTTATAAAAAAAAGTAAGAGAAAAATTTTTTCTCTTACTCTCTTTTCTGTTACTATTTGAGCTTAAACATTATTAAACAATGCTTAAACCAAAAATCTGATATTACATACCAAAACCTGGAGGCATCATTCCCTTCATCATATTAAGCATTTTTCTTAAGCCTCCTTTGCTTTGCAATCTCTTCATCATTTGTTGCATTGCGTTAAATTCTTTCAGTAACTTTGTCACTTCTGAAATATCAACACCTGCACCATCTGCTATTCTCTTTTTTCTTGAACCTTTAATAATATCAGGGTTACGACGTTCCTTGATAGTCATTGAATTAATAATAGCTTCCTTACGATAAATGATCTTATCATCCATTTTATCTTTAACTTCGTCAGGTAAAGAAGTCATTCCAGGCAACTTATCTAACATTCCCATCATACCACCCATATTGCGCATTTGAACAATTTGGTCTCTAAAGTCTTCAAAGTCGAACCCTTTACCTTTCTTAAATTTATTAGCAAGCTTTTCTGCCTTTTCCTTGTCAACCTTTCGTTCTAATTCTTCAACAAGAGATAAAACATCCCCCATATCTAAGATACGACTTGCTAAACGTTCTGGGTGGAAAGGTTCTAGACATTCAATCTTTTCACCTGCCCCCATAAATTTGATAGGTTTTCCTGTTACACTACGAACAGATAATGCTGCACCACCTCTTGCATCACCATCAATCTTAGTTAAAATTACACCTGTTAATGGTAAAGCATCATTAAAAGCCTTAGCTACATTTACAGCATCTTGACCAATCATCGCATCAATTACAAATAATGTTTCAATTGGATTGATTGCACTATGAATTGACTTAATTTCTTCCATCATTTCATCATCTACATGCAAACGACCTGCTGTATCAACTAATAAAACATCAGCATAAATCTTCTTCGCATATTCGATTGCTTTATTACATATATCAACAGGCTTTTCAGCTGTAGTAGAAGGAATATATTCTACACCTACCTGCTTTGCTAGAGTTTCTAACTGCTTAATAGCTGCTGGACGATAAACATCGGCACTTACTACAGCAACTTTTTTCTTTTCTCTTTCCTTTAGATACTTAGCTAATTTTGCTACAGATGTTGTCTTACCAGCACCTTGTAAACCTGCCATTAACACAATTGCAGGAGGTTGGGTAGATAAATTCAACGACGCATTTTCTTCACCCATTACTCTTTTTAATTCATCAAATACTATCTTGATAAATTCTTGACCTGGGTTTAATGCTAAATTAACTTCTGTACCTAAAGCTTTTTCTTTTACTTGTGCAATAAAATCTTTAACAACAGGTAATGCTACGTCAGCCTCTAATAAAGCCATACGAACTTCTCTTAAAGTATCCTTTATATTGTCTTCAGTTAAACGACCTTTACCTGTTACATTTCTTAACGTTCTAGTTAATTTTTGGGTTAAATTCTCAAACATTGCGTTTATTCCATCAATTTCTGATTATAGAATCAATTAACTTACAAAATACACTGTTGTATTTCATTAACTTCTGTTCAGTCCTATATACAATACTTAAATTAGTTAGCTCATGTATATATTAGTTCTAATAATCACTTTTTCAAATTTTAAGCAAAATATGGCACATTATAAGACAATTATTTTTTTTATAAAGAAAAAAGAAGTCATAACGACTTCTTTTATTCTAATATTAAACACAAATCAAATGTAATAACAAATACCTAATGATTAACATACGTGTATTTAGCATTATCTATTGCGTACTGAGGCATTCGCTCTGCCAACATTTCAAGATAACGCTCAGATGTTCGCTTTTGTACAGGTGTTGAAAATATACTATGATGAAGCATACTATAAGCCTGAACATAATCCTTAGGACTTCCTATATTTCTTAATAACATTGCTACCCAATCAATTTTAGCAGGTAAAAATCCCATTACAGCTGCCTCTCTCATTAAAACTTCAGCTTTCTTTTTATCTTGGACAACGTATCTACCAATTTCGTAATAAAAAGCCAAACGTCTCATTGCAGCTGGGTAAGCCTGCCAAGTAGACTTAGTAATGTAATATATGCCTAAATTAACATCTTTATCTACACAAGTACCACTCAAGAGCATGTCACCATACATAAATTCATATGCTACAGCCATCCCTTTTTCTGCCCTATTTCTAATATCTTCAGAAAATTGACAACCGTACATCTCTTTAATGATACTCAACTGACTACCTGTCTCAATCCATGCATTCAGTTCATTAGGGGTATAGACATGCAAGGCGACAAAATCGTCAACACTAGAATTTTCTTTTGCTATATATGAGTTCAGCTTATCTACAGCTCTATTTACATGATTTTGTTCATCTATATCAACTTTGTTTTCTTCAGCAAATAAACTGTAGGGGATAAAACACAACATCAATAATAGCCGAATAAAGTACATCTTCATATGCACCTCTTACGCTATAAAAAAAACAATCTTCTTCTATAATTAACGACATTAATTTAATTTTATTTAATTAAAAAAAAGATATTGTGTCAAATAACACAATATCTTCATTTAGTTTCAATTTATAAACTTATACAGTTATAAATCTATATTACTTATTAACGAAATCAACACCTAATTGAATGTCTTTCTTTAAAGTATCTAACATGTCATTTAAACACTTTTCTTCGTATTCACTGAACTTTCCTAATGGTAAGAAATCCTTAACACCATCCACGCCTAATAATACTGGTTGAGCAAAGAATGGAGCATATTGACTTCCACCTTGTACGTAAGCTGACTCAACTACACCTGATTCACCAGAGATAGCTCTTACTAATGATAATGCAAATCTTGCTGCTGCAGCTGCCATCGATAACGTAGCTGAGCCTGCACCTGCTTTAGCATTAACCACTTCTGTTCCAGCATTTTGTACACGAACAGTTAACTTTTCAATATCTTCAGCTGATACAGCATCATAACCTACAGTTTGAGAGAAAATAGGTAAAATTGTTGTACCACTGTGACCACCTATAACAGGAATACGGATATCGCCTCTCGCATAACCTGTCACATCTCCCCAGAATGTTTCAGCTCTTAATGTATCAAGCATTGTTACACCGAATAACTTCTTAGGGTTATAGCAACCAGCCTTTCTAAACACTTCTGCTGCTAATGGAACCATTGTGTTAACTGGATTAGTAATAATTGCAACACATGCTTCTGGGCAATATTCTGCAATCTTTTCAGCTAAACCTTTAACAATGTTTGCGTTAAAATTAAATAAGTCACTTCTATCCATACCTGGCTTACGAGCTACACCAGCTGGAATAACCACTACAGAAGCACCTGTTAAAACCTTTTGTAAATTTTCTTCACCAGTAAAACCTTCTACATTTACATTTGTTGGAATATGGCTTAAATCTACAGCCACACCTGGTGTAAATGGAGCAACGTCATATAACGCTAATTCTGAACCAGCTGGTAATTGATTTTTTAAAAGTAATGATAATGGCTGGCCAATCCCACCAGCAGCGCCTAATACTGCAACTTTCATTGTTTTATAGTCCTCTGCAAGATTTAAAATTTAATACATAAACACGATTATCTTACCTTATATATTAACCCAAAAAAATCTTTTTAACTAGACGCAAAATTGCTTTTTTTTGACCTTTATTGACATTTATAGAATTTAATTTTGAAAAAAATTTTTTTGTAATTTTTTATTCATTGCTAATGCATAATTATGCAACAGTTTGCTATAATTAATACATAAATTCAAAAGGATACATCATGACATCAAACCTATTAATTGCATTGGATAAAGCTTTTAAAGATTTATTAAAAGAAGAAAAATACGGCTCACAATCAGAAATTTTGGAAGCATTAGAAAAGAAAGGATTTGCCAACATAAGCCAATCTAAAGTTTCTAGAATGTTAACGAGATTTGGTGCTATTAGAACTAGAAACAGCAAAATGGAGATGGTTTATTGTCTTCCTCAAGAATACGGTATTCCAACTGCTAGTAGCGATGTAAAATCCCTTGTATTAGATGTAAATCATAACGAATACATGGTAGTTATCCACACTACTCCAGGGGCTGCTCAATTGATTGCACGAATGCTTGATTCTATCCGTAAGGCTGAAGGGATTCTCGGTACAATCGCTGGCGATGACACTATTTTTGTTACTCCAAGATTAGAAGTAAAAGTAGAAGAATTATACGATTCAATAATCGAAATGTTTGATGACTAGTTAATAAATAAACTCTATTAAACCTCTGTTCATAAATAATATAACAAAAAGTAACCTTCAATACTCACACTTGATAGGCTACTTTTTGGTATAACTTTTACTAGAATTTATCACAAAAATACTACACAGCGTCGTCGTCAACTTCACCTGTTCTGATTCTTACTACATGTTCGCAATCATAAACAAATATTTTTCCATCCCCAATTTTCCCGGTTCTTGCAGCATTTACAATCGCATCAATAACCTGTTCACATTGTTCATCTTTAACAACTAACTCTATTTTAATCTTTGGTAAAAAATCCACTTGATACTCAGCACCACGATAAAGTTCTGTATGCCCCTTTTGTCTACCAAAACCCTTAACTTCGGTTACAGTCATACCGTCGATGCCTAAATCAGAAACAGCTTCTCTTACATCATCTAACTTAAAAGGTTTTATAATAGCACTTACTAACTTCATAACAACTCCTTAATCTTGAACATAAACTAATTATTATGCAAAATCCAATAATTTAAAATATTTATTTATGATAATGTAGACATATCGTGACATCTTCAACCATATTTATAATTAGAAATAAAAAATGATTCCTACAATTGTAAGAATCATTTTATATATTCTTGTCTAATTAGTTATCGCTTTATACTATTACTAACAAGCATTACCAATTAAATATTCTTAACTAGAAAGTTGCTAATACTTAAACTAAGTATTCTTCCATCTTATCAAATTGCATATACTTATAGATTGAATCAGCCTTACCATCAAGCTTTGCATAACTTTCTAAGTATTCACTTGCTGTTGGAATCTTACCTAACATAGCAATTACTGACGCTAATTCCGCGCTAGACAAGTACACATTAGCTCCTTGACCTAATCTGTTAGGGAAGTTTCTTGTAGAGGTAGAAACAACATAAGCATTGTCAGCAACACGTGCTTGGTTACCCATACATAATGAACAACCAGGAATTTCACATCTTGCTCCTACACGTCCAAATACACTGTATAAACCTTCCTTAATTAATTGAGCTCTATCCATCTTAGTAGGCGGAGCTAACCATAATTTAGTTGGCAATTGTCCCTTAACTCCTTCTAAAATTGATGCACTTGCTCTATAGTGACCAATGTTTGTCATACATGAGCCGATGAACACTTCATCAATTTTTTGACCAACAACATCAGATAATGTCTTAACATCATCAGGGTCATTTGGACAACATAAAATAGGTTCTTTAATATCAGACATATTGATTTCAATTACCGCTGCATATTCTGCATCTGCATCAGCCTCTAATAATTGAGGATTTGCAAGCCATGCCTCCATGTCTGCAATTCTCTTAGCTAATGTCTTAGGATCACTATAACCGTTTTCGATCATCCATTTTAATAAACTGATGTTGGACTTTAAGAACTCAATGATTGGCTCTTTGTTTAATGCAACTGTACAACCAGCTGCAGAACGTTCAGCAGAAGCATCAGCTAATTCAAACGCCTGCTCAACCTTTAAATCTGGCAAGCCTTGGATTTCAAGAATTCTTCCTGAAAACACATTCTTCTTGCCTTTCTTTTCAACTGTTAATAAACCTTGTTCAATAGCCTTTAACGGAATTGCATGAACCAAGTCTCTTAAAGTAATACCTGGTTGCATTTCTCCAGAGAATTTAACTAACACTGATTCTGGCATATCTAATGGCATTACACCAGTAGCAGCTGCGAACGCTACTAATCCAGAACCTGCAGGGAATGAAATCCCCATTGGGAATCTTGTGTGAGAATCTCCACCTGTACCTACTGTATCAGGTAATACCATTCTATTTAACCAGCTGTGAATTACACCATCCCCCGGTTGTAAAGCAACACCACCTCTTGACGAGATGAAATTAGGTAATGTCTGGTGAGTAACAACATCAACTGGCTTTGGATAAGCTGCAGTATGACAGAAAGATTGCATTACTAAATCCGCACTAAAACTTAAGCATGCTAAATCCTTTAACTCATCTCTAGTCATAGGTCCTGTTGTATCTTGAGAACCAACTGTAGTCATCTTAGGTTCACAATATGTACCTGGACGAACCCCTGCTAAACCACAAGCTTTACCAACAATCTTTTGAGCTAATGTATAGCCCTTACCTGAATCAGCAACAGTTGATGGAGCGATAAATAAATCTGAAGGTGGTAAACCTAAAAATTCTCTTGCCTTCGCTGTTAAACCTCTACCAATAATTAAAGGAATTCTACCACCAGCTCTAACTTCATCTAATAAAACTTGAGTCTTTAATTCAAATTGAGATAAAACTTCACCTGTTTCATGATTCACTACCTTTTGTTCATATGGCAATAAATCAATAACATCACCTGTGTTTAATTTAGATACATCTAATTCAATCGGTAAAGCACCAGCGTCTTCCATTGTATTAAAGAAGATTGGAGCAATCTTACCACCAAAAACAAAACCTCCGGCACGCTTATTAGGAACAAAAGGAATATCGTTACCCATAAACCATAATACAGAATTTGTAGCGCTCTTTCTTGAAGAACCTGTACCTACAACATCTCCAACATATACTAACGGATATCCCTTTTCTCTTAAAGCTTTAAGAGTTGATACAGGGCCCTTTACTCCATCTTCATCTGGCTCAATTCCAGGTCTTGCATTCTTTAACATTGCTTGAGCGTGTAATGGTATATCAGGTCTTGTCCAAGCATCTTGAGCTGGAGATAAATCGTCAGTATTAGTTTCACCAATAACCTTAAATACAGTTAATGTAATCTTATCAGCAAGCTTAGGCTTTTGTATAAACCATTCACCGTCAGCCCATGACTTGATAACAGCCTTTGCATATTCGTTTCCATTCTTTGCCTTTTGAGCAACTGAATCAAATGCATCAAAAATTAATAATGTTTGTGACAAAGCCTTAGCAGAGATTGGTGCTAATTGTTCATCATCTAGTAAATCAATTAAAGAGGCAACGTTGTAGCCCCCTTGCATTGTTCCTAATAATTCTACAGCACGTTCCTTACTTACTAATGCACAAGTCTTATTTCCCTTTGCTAAGTCAGTTAAAAACTCACTCTTAACCTTCGCAGCTTCATCAACTCCAGGTGGAATTCTATTTTCTAATAGATTTACAAATTCTTCTTCCTTGCCTTTAGGACAATCTAATAATAAATCAATTAGTTCTTTTGTTTCTTGTTCATTTAAAGGCTTTGGTACTACACCAATTTCCTCTCTAATCTTTGCATTCTTATAGTATGAATCTAACACTTTTCACCTCGTTAAATATTGCGAAAGTTAATTATCTCTTTTAATAATTATTAATTAAATATCTATATTTTAACATAGAAATTTTTATTATTTATACATTAAATAAAACTATGCCCCTATTAAACATATCAACCAAGCATTGATTTATATTTTGACCATTCAAAGCTTTCACCAGGGTCACTCTTTCTAGTAGGAGCTATATCGCAATGTCCCACTATCCTATCCACTGTTATGTCTTTATATTTTCTTATTATGGCTTTTGTTAATAATGATAATGACTCATACTGAGCCTCACTATAAGAAACATCATCTGTTCCTTGTAATTCAATACCAATTGCGAAATCATTACAAGCTTCTCTTTCTTCAAAATTAGAAACCCCACAATGCCACGCTCTATCAAGACATGACACATATTGAGTTATTCTTCCTTCTCTATCAATCATAAAGTGAGAGCTAACTTCTAACTTATAAATAGTCTCAAAATACTCATGTTTCTTAGGATCAAGTTTACCTGTAAATAAATTATCAATATACTCAACTGTTGAAAAATCTTTAGGAGGTAACGAAATATTATGGATAACCAATAAACTAATTTCATTTTGAGGTCTTTTATTAAAAAATTGGCTTTTAACAATTCTTGCTAAATTAAGCCATCCATCATCCATTATCTCTAATTGCTTATTACTCATTATTAATATTTTCCAATATATACACATCTATTATTGTTAATAATAATCTATCTATTGTTAATTTGTTAATACCATTATCGCAATATTAACAATCAAATTTGGAGATCAAAAATCCCGTTATCAATGATAACGGGATTAGTTATATTTCATTAAAAAATTAAATTATGCAAACTTAGGTAAATAATGTTCTAAAGATTTAACTACCTTTGAATTAGCAAAAACTTTGTTTTCATCTTCAGTTTCTACATTAACAATTTCATAAGCTGTTTCATCACTTAATAACGCTCTTAATAGCATGTTATTCAACTTATGACCAGTTTTGTAGGCACTGTATTCACCAATGATGCTCTTATTAGCCATATATAGATCGCCAATTGCATCCAACATTTTATGCTTAACAAATTCATTCTTGTAACGAAGACCTTCTTGATTTACAACTTTGTAATCATCAAGAACTACCGCGTTATCTAAACTTCCACCTAAAGCTAAGTTATGAGCATGCATGAACTCAACATCTTTCATAAAACAGAAAGTTCTTGCTCTACATAGGTGCTTTAAGAAACTTTCACCTGTGAAGTTTAAGGTATATTTTTGTAAATCCTTATCCATTGCAGGATGATCAAAATCAATTTGAAGTTCTAACTTAAAACCTTCTTTTGCAGGTCTTAATTCTGCCCATTTATCACCTAATTCAACTCTTATAGTTTTTAATATTCTAAAGAATGATTTAGGAGCTTCTAAAACTTTTATACCAGCTTCTTCAAACAAATACATAAATGGTTGAGAAGAACCATCCATTACAGGTAATTCTGGTGCATTTACTTCAATAATAATGTTATCAATCCCGAACGCACTTAACGCAGCAGATAAATGCTCAACAGTAGAGATTCTATCACCACTATCATTAACCAACGCTGTACATAACTCAGTATCTCTTACCATATCTGCTGATGTAGTAAAAGTAACATTAGGTGTTAAATCTGTTCTCACAAAAATAATACCTGTGTTTGCTTCTGCTGGCAAAAATTTAATAGAAACTTTTTTACCTGAATGCAAACCGATTCCTGAAGTTGAAATTTCTTTACAAATTGTACGTTGCTTAATCATAATGAATTTCACCAAATCTATTAACTTTTGATTAGTATATCACATTTTTTTAGACAAAATAAAGTAACAAAAGTTCATTTTTTGTATAAAAAAAAGGTTACATTTTTAATGTAACCCATTTTTTAGAAATTTATTAACTTAATTAACCCTTTCTTGTTAAGAAACTAGGTAATGAATATTCACCAAATGAAGAAGTTTGCTTTTGAGATTGAGCTGGAACATCTTCAACAAACGCTCCACCTAACTCTAAACCATCGCTTTCTTCTTGGATTGTGTCAACATTTTCTCTAGGCTTTAAACCTGTTAATAAAACTGTCGCAGAAATTTGATCCTTTGTTAAGTTAGAGTCATAGATAACACCATATTTAACTGTTGAATCTGTTGGGAACTTAGCTTCAATTTGTTGACCAATATAAGCTAATTTTTTTAATGTAAAACCGTCTGGTACTGAAACATTAACAATAATTCCACTAGGAACCATGTTAGATACATCTTCTAATAATGGACAGTTGATAGCTTCTTCTAATGCATCATCAACACCTGTTTCACCTTCACCTGTACCCATACCAATTAAAGCTTCACCTGAATCAGCTAAAACAGCTCTAACGTCATTAAAGTCAAGGTTCATATAACCTTCTTTGTAAATGATATCAGAAACACCCTTTACTGCTTTCATTAATACTCTATTACATTCCATGAATGCATCCATTAATGTAACATCTTCAGGTAATGTCTTTAATAACTTGTCATTAGGAATTACAACAATAGCATCTACATTTTTTCTTAATTCTTCGATACCTTCTTCTGCTATCTTCATCTTCATCTTTTGTTCGAAAGAGAATGGTTTTGTAACAATCGCAACTGTTAATGACTTTAAATTTTCCTTATTAATTTTTGCAATAATAGGAGAGGCACCTGTACCTGTTCCACCACCCATACCAGCTGTAACAAATGTAATGTCTGAAGGGCCAATTCTATCCTTTAATTCTTCAATACTTTCTTCCGCTGCAGCTCTACCAACACTTGGGTTTGAACCAGAACCTAAACCTCTAGTAACATTAACACCAATTTGAATCTTATTTTCTGCTACATTACTATTTAAAGCTTGAAGGTCTGTATTTACAACATAAAAATCTACACCTTCAACTTTTTCTGAAACCATGTGGCTAACAGTATTACCGCCACCACCACCGATGCCTATAACCTTAATAACTGCCTTACCATTCTGAAGACCTGTAACTTCTCCTACTTGTGATACGTCTTGAACGTTCAAAATATCACTCATTTAAATACTCCTATTATTAAAATTATATTTATCTACAACAATTCATCCCACTATGTATATTTTTATGTGTGACATAAAACATCCCAGATGGTAATGCAATGAGTATATACTAAAATCAAAATGTGATCATTATTTTTTAATTAATATAAATCACATTTATAGAATATTTTAGATGGTCAACAATTTGTACAAAGGATAAACGTTTTGCCACTAAAATATACAACTTTTTATTTTGATAAAAAATTAAAAAACGACTTAATTTTAAAGAAAACATTATTTTTTTCTTTATTATCTTTTAGCTCTGGCTCTATTAACGAACCAAGTCTTGATAAACCGAATACAGCTGAAAATTCACATGGATTTTTATCAACATTCATTCCTCTAATCTTTTCAGATTCAAATGAATTTGTTCTTACCATAATCTTGTCATTGTTTATAAATTCTGACAACAGAACATCAACACCAGGAATCAAAGCTCCTCCACCAGTAAGAACAATTCCTGCACCTAATTGAAAACCGTCTAAATTTATGTCATTCATTTTCTTGAAAGCTTGAGCAAATATATCCTTATACTTAGACGCAATCATTTCTTGAAGTTCGATAAATCCAACTCTATTCTCTGAATTAGAATTTTTAGAAATTACAATATCCTTACCAATATACTCTGGTCTTATTCTACTTCTATGAGCATATCCGTATCTACACTTTATTTCTTCAGCATGGTCCATCGGTACACCAAGTAAAATTGATAATTCCTTAGTAAGTGCATTTCCTGCCATTGTTGATGACCCTGTGAATAAAATCCTATCATCAGCATATATTGAAATATCCACACTTGACGCCCCGATATCGAACACACATACACCTAGTTTTTTATCCTCTTCTGTTATTGAATAATAAGATGATGCTGTACCCGAAAAATAAAACTCATGCTCATAAGTTGTATCAATTAAACTATCAACAACTTTTGAAATATTAGCTTTAAAATTACTTTCTACATAAACTAAGTGAGTATTAACTTTTAATTGACCTCCAACCATACCTCTTGGATCTTCTACATGCTTATTTTCATCAACCTCATAGGTACAATCTTCACTATAAATGACATCATAATTTTCAATACTATAAGATTTAGCATTATCTCTTGCTAACTGTAAGTGTCTGTCATTTATCTCTACATGGTTAACATCACAAGTCCCAAAATTATTTTTACTTTTAATTTTAATTCCGGGAACAGAAATTAAAACTCTAGGATTTTTTGTATCAAGCTTCTTAATATGATAAGTATTACTAACGCCTTTTGTTGCACACGAATAAGCAACAGACATAGCTTCTTGTAAAAGATTTAATGAGGACAATGAACCATCTAAAGATAACCCTTTAGTTTCTTTTTCTCCACAACCTATAACCTGGACAAAATCATTTCCAACAAATAGTACACAACATACCTTTATCTTATATGCACCAATATCAATAACAACAGCATACTGTTGATTCACATTTGACTGATGTAATTTTGTATTGCCCATCATAAAGCCGTACCTTCTATGTCCTTCCATTTTACAGCTACCCCTGTTTCATATCGAAGATCTATATATTCAATATTTTCTTTATTATCAATATATTGGTATAGCTCTAAAAATAATTTCATTCTATCTTTTAATATATCATTATTAGTATATATTTGTTCTGTATCATCATTCTCGTTAATTTCTCTGCCTAGTTTTAATACAACGCCATTGTTTAATACTAGCTGCCAACTATAACTATCGCTTAAAAATAATGATTCAATTTTAAAATTAGTATTTATTAATATTCTTTCAATATGTTTATACTTCTCGTAAATATGCTCTACTTCTTCAACACTCCCATAAAGATGAACAGCTTCTTTATGTATCTGTGGGTTAGTAGGATAAATTACTTTCATACTATTTGTAAGAATACCGTTATTAAAATATGCTATAGGTTTATGTTCTGATACAAAAATGTGCAATATATCAGGTAATTTTTTTCTAACATATACTGTATCTATCCATTCTAGCTTCTCTAAATACCTACGAACCTCTATTGGTTGCATGGTGAATAGATTTTTCTTTAAATAATTTTCAAAAAAATAATTTCTTATCTCCTTTTCAGTTAAATACTCTAATTCACCATCAACTTGTAGCTGTCTAACAGGAATGGAATCAACATTTGTCATAGAACGATATAACAAAGTAACAGCATAAATCTGAATAAATGCAGTAATTACTAAACACAAAATACTCCAAAAAGAATATCTCCTATGAGTATTCCTATTTTCCATTTTTGTACTTTTTAGTTTAGTTTTAACTACAGCCATTTAATATTATTTACCTCTCATTACTGATAAATCTAGATTACACGCAGCTAAATCCTTTGCAATCTTAACGATATTACCAGCACCCTGAGTTAATAAAATATCCCCATCCTTCACAATATCTGCAATTGTTGCTGGGACTGTTGATAAATCGCTAACATACACAGGTTCAACCTTTCCTCTTAATCTAATTGAACGACAAAGAGCCTTACTATCTGCACCAACAATTGGGTCTTCACCTGCTGAATATACATCTAACAAAATCAATTCATCAACGTTACTTAACACATCAATAAATTCTTCAAAACAATCTCTTGTTCTTGTATATCTATGTGGTTGGAAAACCATAACTAAACGACTTTCTGGCCAACCTGCTCTCACAGAATTAATTGTTGCTTTGACTTCACTAGGGTGATGTCCATAGTCATCAACAAGCATTACCTTTCCTTTTTCAGTATCGTAGTTACCATATATTTCAAATCTTCTACCTACGCCTTGGAAGTTTTCTAGAGCCATTTGGATAACTTCGATTTCAATATCATCGTCCAATGCAACCGCAATTGCTGCAGTAGCATTTAAAGCCATGTGAAAACCAGGAAGGTTTAAGTTAATTTGAATATCATCTCCGTCCTTTCTTTTTACTACAAACGAAGAAGAACTATTGGTTTGTTTAAAATCAACAACTTGATAATCACAATCACTAGTTGAACCATATGTTATAACCCTACGACCAATTCGTGGTATTAGTTCTCTTACTACTGGATCATCATTACATACAACAGCAATACCATAGAAAGGTAAGTTATGCAAAAACTCTACAAACGTATCCTTCAAATTTGCAAAATTACCACCATATGTTTCCATATGATCTTCTTCAATGTTAGTAATTACTGAACACATCGGTTGCAAGTGTAAGAATGAAGCGTCTGATTCGTCTGCTTCTGCAATTAAGTACTTCCCGCTACCAAGTCTTGCATTCACGCCTGCACTATTTAACAAACCACCAATAACGAATGTTGGATCTCTACCAGATTCTGCATAGATACTAGAAATTAAGCTAGTTGTTGTAGTCTTTCCATGAGTCCCAGCCACAGCAATCCCAAAACGATATCTCATAAGTTCTGCCAACATCTCTGCTCTACGAACTATTGGAATTCTCTTTTCAATTGACGCTAACCACTCTACGTTATCTTTTTTAATAGCACTAGATAAAACAACTACATCTACACCTTCAACATTAGATTCCTTATGTCCAATGAAGACCTTTATACCCTTTTGTTCTAAATGTCTAGTAACACTAGATTCAGCTATATCTGAACCTGATACCTCATAGCCTTCGTTTACTAATACCTCAGCTATACCATTCATACCTGAGCCACCAATACCCACGAAATGAATTCTTTTTACCTTATGCATTTGAGGAACAGTTGAAAATTTGTTTTGCATTTTAAAATCCTTTTTACTTTGCAACTTCATCACATATTTTAGCTGAATCTATAGCTGCATTAATCTTTGATAATCTAGCGGCATTTTCACTATATATACTTAATTTTTTCTTGTCGTTTATTAATTCTAAAATTTGTTTTGCAAGTTTCTGTGAATCTAATTCACTTTGTTTAATACAAATAGCTGCATTTTTTTCTGATAATGTTAGAGCATTCTTTGTTTGATGATCATCAACCGCTGTTGGTAACGGAACAAAAATAGCAGGAATACCCGCTGCCGAAACTTCAGCAACCATACCAGCTCCTGCTCTACAAATTATAATATCAGTAGTTCTATATAGTGAATCCATATCATAAATAAAATCAGATACTTCAAAGTTCTTCACACCTAGACTTTGATATTCCTTTATTACAGTTTCAGTGTTGTTTCTACCAGTTTGGTGAACAATTTCTATATTTGAACATTCCTTTTCTAGTAAGCTAAACGCATGTGGAACGATCTTATTTAATGCCTGAGCTCCTAAACTTCCACCAACAACAGATATCTTTACTTTCTCATTAAATTTCTTAGGTAATTCATTGTGAATTTGTACAATTTCTTTTCTTATAGGATTTCCAACGTATATACCCGACTTTATAGCTCCAGGAAAACCTAATAATACTTTATTAGCAATCTTTGACAATAATCTATTAGTTAGTCCAGCAGTTGCATTTTGTTCATGAAGAACAAGTGGTATACCTAAAAGCTTGGCACTTATTCCTCCTGGTCCCGACACAAATCCTCCAAGACCTAAAACAACATTTGGATTGAATTCCTTTAAAATTTTTCTTACATCTAAAATCGCTTTTAAAATTTTAAATGGAGCTAAAAACTTTCTTAAAACACCTTTGTTTCTTAAGCCATGAATACTGATAAGCTTTAATGGAATATCATGCTTTGGAACAATATTTTCTTCCATATAACCTTTTGCTCCAATCCAAAGCACTTCATATCCATAGTTGTCTCTTAATTCTTTAGCAATTGATAAACCAGGGAAAATGTGTCCTCCTGTACCACCTGCCATTACGACTATTTTCTTCATGTAGTCCTCGTTATTTTTCAAACTTAAAATCTATTATCTCTTTATCTTCTGATATCGCCTCACTTAATGAGTCCACTTTCTTTTCATCACTATTTATATTATTTTCGATATCATCTAATATGGTTGATTTGTTTTTATCTAAATTTTTATTGGATTTAATCTTTCTATCCTTCTTTAAACCTAAAAATCTTGTTGCCTTCTTGCTCTTTTTATTTGAAGACTGTTTATCGTCTTTAACATCTATTGTTTCATTGATAGGCTTATTATCAACAAGATCATCATTCAACTTTTCTTGACGAGAGTCATCATTATTCTTATTTGCATTACTTTCAAAACCAAAGCTATCTTCTGTATTACTAACAATATAATCACCCTCACTCTTTGCATTATCCTGGGCAATCTTTGTACTTATAACCTCAGACTTATCGTCATTCTCTAATTCTTTAGCACTAACTCTCTTTCGTTTGATTTGTTGATTATGCTTTGAATTTGAAAGCATAACTTCTTTATAAGCAACTCTTCTCTCAAACGAAATTCTAATAAGTACACCTACAGCTATTAGCATTATTATTAAACTTGAACCACCATAACTTACAAACGGTAATGTTAACCCCTTTGTTGGCACTAAAGCCATAGACATCCCAACATTTATAAATGTCTGACATAAAAACCAAATACCTGTACCTATAGCAATAAAACCATGTAATATATTCTTATTATATTGGCATCTTAAAGCCTCTAACCCCATTGCTGTACATTTAGCAATAAGCATAAATTCTAAAATAATTACAACTGCAACACCAATAATACCTGTTTCTTCAGCCCAGATGGATATAATAAAATCAGTATGAGGTTCAGGCAAATATGACATTTTTACAATACTATTACCTAACCCTTTTCCCCATATATCAGCTTGACCATAAGCCATTAAGGAATAACATAACTGATATGCTTCTCTTAATATATTTTCAGGAGCAAAAGGCTCCATAAATGACAATATTCTGCCCATTCTATATGAACTGAATAAAACAACTGGGCTCAATATAATGACACCCAAACAGAATAAGGATATCAAGTAACGGAACCTGCCCCCACATAAAAATATAATAGTAAATGAAAAAACACATACTAAAAATATTGAACCGAAATCCTTTTGGAAGTATAAAACTATTAAAATTAATAAAAGAAGCAGAAACGGTTTAAAAAACGGCACTATACTCTGAAGCTGGGAATAATGTCGGCTTACATACCCTGATAAATACACTATCCATACAAATTTCAATAGCTCCGATGGTTGAAAATTAAAGAAACCTAAGGACAACCATCTCTTTGCCCCATTTATATCCTTACCTACAAAAAGAACAATGATACAGAGGACTATTGAGCCATACAGTAACCAATTTAGACATAAAGAATTAATTCGTTCAACAGTTATATTAGCAACAATAAACATCGCCACTATACCGATAACTACATGAATAAATTGACGTATAATATGGTGATATTCATTATGAAAATTAACCGATGCCACTTCAATTGAAGCGCTATAAACAATTATCAACCCTATTGTGAGAAGTAAAAAAACGATTACAACCAATGTTCTATCATACATTGGTTGCTTATCTAAATTGTATTGTTTATTGCTATTTCCAAAGAAAGATGAAAATAAAGACATTATAAATCCTTTACAATATTTTCAAAAACGTTGCCTCTTTCTTCAAAGCTCTTAAATTGGTCTAAGCTTGCACATGCAGGAGCTAATAATACAACATCTCCATCTATTGCTATATCCTTTGCTTTATAAATTGCTTCTTGCATGTCTTCAACTAATTCACACTCTGCACCTAGCTTTGAAAGCATTAAACCGTCCTTACCATAACAATACATTTTAGCAACTTCTTTGCCTAATAAGTTCTTAATAGGAGTAAAATCCTGTCCTTTTCCAAGTCCTCCTACTAATAAAATTAACTTACCTTTAATTGAATCCTTAAGACCATTAACAGCCGCTAATGTTGAACCAACATTAGTTGCTTTTGAATCATTATAGTAAGTTACTCCATTTAGCGTTCTTACATGCTGACATCTATGTTCAAGTCCTTTAAATGACTTTAAAACACTTACTTGAGCTTCTCTTGATATGCCTAACGTATCTGCTAACGCCATTGCGGCTAGAGCATTCGCTTGATTATGAGTTCCTTTTATTAACACATCGTTAATATTTATAATCTTTTCACCATCAACAGAAAGATAAATCTCTTCACCGTCTACTACACGACCATACGAAAAGTTATCAAGACCAAAACTCTTATATTCACCGTTTTGAGGAGGTATAGTAGCGGCATCATCTCTATTCACAATAATATTAGTGGCATTATTAAAGATTCTTTGTTTGGCTTCTAAATACTTCTTCATTGAACCATCATAGCGATCTAAATGGTCTTCAGATAAATTTAAAATTGTACAGCCAACTAGATTTAATGATTTTGTAGTTTCTAGTTGAAAACTTGAAAGCTCTAATACGTATACATCATTTGCTTCATCGATAATATCTAGGGCAGCAATACCGATGTTTCCACCCATACCGCATTTTTTACCATCAGCTTTAGCCATCAAAGCTACTAAAGTTGTAACTGTACTCTTTCCATTTGATCCAGTTATACCTACTGTAGGTTTATTAACATAATGAGCAAATAATTCAATATCACCAATTATTTCTACACCTTTAGTTAAAGCTTGCTGCAAAGAAGGCATTGATAAAGGTAAACCTGGACCAATTATTAGTAAATCAAATTCACTTAACTTACTACCATCAAAATCCCCTTTAATAAGAGTTACTTCTTTAGGTAATTCATCTTCTCCAAAAGGCTTTTCTCTAGTATCGAATACTGTTGGAACAATACCATTCTTTAATAAAAAATTAACTGTGGATAAACCACTTTTGCCTAATCCTAAAACTGCAATATTCTTACTTAACATATTCTACTTCTTACCAAAGCTTTAACAATGAAGCAATACCAATAAAAGCTAAAATAACTGTAATAATTATAAAACGATTTACAACTGTTGTTTCATGCCAACCACTCTTTTCAAAATGGTGATGAATTGGAGCCATCTTGAAGATTCTCTTTCCATTTCTTAGCTTATAAGAACCAACTTGAAGAATTACACTTACAGTTTCTAGTACATAAATTCCACCAATTATAAATAGGAAAAACTCCAACTTAACAATCAATGAAATTACACCTAAGATCGCACCTAGTGCTAAAGCGCCTACGTCTCCCATAAACACTCTTGCTGGATAACTATTGAACCACATAAAACCTGTACAAGCACCAGTTATCGCTGCACATGTTACAAACATTTCTCTTGCACTAGATATCTTTTCTAATTCAACTAAATGCATGTGTGAAACGCTTGATGGTTCAATACAACATACTATTGCAATCGCAAGCGCTATAGACACAATAATCGTTACACCAGCCGCCAATCCATCCAATCCATCAGTTAGATTAACTGCATTAGATGACCCCACTGTAACAAAATATCCCAAGAAGAATGTAATGACTAAAGGCATAAATGGGATAAGTACAACTCCATAGAAAGGCAAGTTAAATACACTACTTGCATCAGGATTAAAATAAATCAAAGATGCAGAGATTGCTATTGCACAAACACTCTGCCAAAAATATTTCCATTTAGCAATCAAACCATTTGGATTCTTTCTAACAATCTTTAAAAAGTCATCAGCAAAACCTATAAGTGCATGAGTAACTACAGCAAATAATGCAATCCAAACGTTTGCGTCCTTTAGATTACAAAATAATAGAACAGAGGCTACAATTGCACTAATCAACAATACACCTCCCATAGTTGGTGTACCTTGCTTAGATAAATGACTTTCCAGACCACAATTTCTTACAACTTGTCCAAAACTAAGTTTTTGTAATAACTCAATTACCTTATTCCCACATAAAAGCATGATGAATAAAGAACAAAGAAATGCTAATGCCCCTCTGTAATAATAATTAGAAAGCAAATCACATAATACTAACATTTACTTAAACCTTCCTTTATACATTTTACAAACTCTTCCATATGCATTCCATGTGAGCCTTTAATAGCAATTGTCATCTCTTCACCGCTAGTAACAAGCTTTAAAAGATAATCCTTTAATTCATTTCTATCTTCAAAGATACACTGTGAACCAAATACCTCGGCACTATACTTAGCAAGCTTCCCAATTGAAATAAAGCTATCAACTTTACCCTTCGCATGTTCACCAATGCTTTGATGTAATGCGATCTCATCCTTGCCAAGTTCCCCCATGTCACCGAACACAAATACCTTCTTTCCTTCAAATAATGAAATGGTATCTAAAGATGATTCAACAGATTTAACTGAAGCATTATAAGCGTCATCAACTAGGCGTATATTACCTATTTTCTCAACATAAAAACGCCCTTTACTAGGCTCAACAGTTTCCAATCCTTTAACAATATGTTCTTCTGTTGCACCAACTTGTCTTGATAGTATAGCTGCAGCTACTGCGTTTGATACATTATGCACACCAGGAACACGTAATTTTATAGAACTCACAAAATTTGGAGTATTTAATATAAACTCAAAACATCCATTTTCAGTAGGTTTTACATCCGTTGCATAATATGTAGCATTCTTTCCTACTCCGAAACTTAAAAGATTATATTCAGCATAATCTTCTAGCCATTTGCTGTAAAAGCTATCACATGCATTTACAATACCTATACCGTTATTAGTTGTTACATAATCTAAAATTTCGCTTTTAGTTTTGTAAACACCATTTATATCACCAAATCCTTCTAAATGTGCACTAGCAACATTATTGATTAAAGCAACATCTGGCTTAGCTAATTCAACTGTATATTTAATTTCACCAGGATGATTTGCACCTAATTCAACTACAGCAAATTCTGTTTCTCTATCAATAGTTAACAGAGTCAAAGGAACACCAATATCATTATTTAAATTTCCTTTTGTTGCAACAGTATTTCCCATATTACTTAAAATTGAATAAGTCATTTCCTTAACAGATGTTTTTCCACAGGTACCAGTAATTGAAACAACCTTTGCTTTACTTTTTTCTCTTACATATTTCCCAATTATACCTAGAGCCTTTATTGAATTATCAACAATGATTTGAGGAATATTCACATCACACTCTTTTTCAACTAATACAGCAACAGCTCCACTTTCACATACACTCTTTACAAAAGAGTGGCCATCAAAAGCTTCACCCTTTATAGCTACAAATAGCTTGCCTTTAACATCCTTGCGTGAATCATGCTCTATTTCATTTATAACAACGCTTTCATCACCAATTACTGTTGCGTTTAATACATCCTTTATTTCAGATATTTTAAAAGAGATCATTTTTTACCCTTTATTTTATAAACCACAAAGCTCTCTAACAATTTCTCTGTCACTAAAATGATGCTTTGTTTTTCCAATTATTTGATAATCTTCATGTCCTTTACCTGCAACTAAAATTACATCTTCTTTAGTCGCATTATTGTATGCTTTCACTATGGCTTGCTTTCTATCAATTACCTGTTCATAATTTTGATAATTTGAAACAACCCCATCAACCATCATTTTTAGTATATTTTCAGGCTGTTCTGTTCTTGGGTTATCTGTTGTGAAAATAACATAATCTGAGTTCTGACAAGCTATCTTTGCCATATTTGGTCTCTTTCCTGTATCTCTATCTCCACCACAACCGACAACTGTTATTATTCTTCCAAACGAATGTTCCTTTAACGCTTGAAGAGCCTTTTCTAAACCATCAGGAGTATGTGCATAATCAACTACAGACAATGGCGTTTTAACACCCTTAAAGCACTCCATCCTTCCACATATTGGACTTAATTCGTTTGAATACTTTGATAATTGTTCAAGCGTATACCCCTTAAGTAATAATATAGAAATCGCACATAAAAGATTCTCAATATTAAAACTACCTAAAAGTTTAGAACAAAAATGTGCTTTTCCATACTTCCCATTAACATCAAATTCTACACCAGATTTTTTGTAGATAACATTTTCTGCATAGATTAAATTATTAACTTCCTCACATTTTTCTCTAGAATAACACAAAGCTTCAGTTAAATAATTTTGATAAAATTCAAGACCTGTTTTATCCCCCACATTCAAGACACAATTTCTAGGGTTAACCATCTTTAAGAAATCAAGTTTTGCAGTTGCATAATTTTCCATTGTTTTGTGAAAATCTAGATGATCACGACTTAAATTGGTGAAAGCTGCAATAGAAAACGTTAACCCTGTAATTCTACGTTGAACAACACCATGTGAAGACACCTCCATTGCAATAGACTCAACACCATTTTCAATAAATTGGTTAATTCTCTTTTCTAAATCTAATGCTTTCATTGTAGTGTTTGCAGATGGTATTAAATTAGGATAAATACCTGTCCCCAAAGTCCCCATTACTGCAGTTTTTTCACCCAGAAAATGTAACCATTGCGACACAATATGTGTAATTGTACTTTTACCATTGGTACCAGTAACACCAATTAACTCAATTTTAGATGTTTGGTTATCATAAAAAGCTTTAGCAATAATAGCTTGTTTATAATCTAAATCCTTACATGGAATGCATGGAATAGATTCAGAGTTCATAACAAAATCATCACAGTCATCATATATAACAGCAACCACCCCTTTACTTATAAGCTCTGCAATATCAACCTTTCTTGCATCAAAACTTAACCCCTTCAATGCAATAAACAAAGTATTTTCACTTAAATCTTGTGTATTAGAACTTAAATAAGACAATGCTATATCTTCACAACTTTGGTCTACTGAAATTTCTAAGACCTTTAAAATATTGCCTAACTTATTCATTACGACACCTATTTATTAACGAGCCTCTAACTTTGCTCTCTTTCTACGGTTATTATAATCCCTTGTTCGTTTATCCTTTAAAGTCATTATTGAACCATCTGACTTTAAATCATCAGGTGGAACATTGTATAGCTGTAATGCCCTTTCCATAACTTGTGAGAAAACTGGACCTGATACAGTACCACCATAGTACTTACCAGCACGAGGTTCGTTTATTATAACAACCATAGCAAAACGAGGATTACTCATTGGGGCAATCCCTGCAAAAGTACCTACATAATCTTTACCATAACCACCAGCTATCGCAACTTTAGCGGTACCAGTTTTTCCGCCAACTCTATAGCCCGCTATACGAGCTTGCTCACCTGTACCACCGTCTTCAACAACAGCTTCTAGCGATGTTAAAACCTTCTTCACATCCGCTTGTTTTGCTATTCTTTTCTTCTTAGGAGGTGTATCAAGCTTTAAAATCGAGAGAGGAACAAGTTCCCCTCCATTAGCTAAAGCTGTATATGCTTGAGCTAATTGTAAAGGACTAACTGTTAACCCATAACCAAAACCTAGTGTAGCCTTTTCTATATTACTCCAGCGTTTTCTTTTTGGTAAAACACCATTGGTTTCACCAAGCAACTTTGTCGCTGTTTTTTTTCCAAATCCAAAATCTTTCAAGGTAGTTAAAATATCTGAAGCTTCCATCCTTAGAGCTATACGAGCCATACCTGTATTTGACGAATACTTCAATAAATCAAATACATTAGCCTTTTCCATATAATGGCTATCACGAATAATCTTGCCATTTACAATGAACGGTTTAGTATCAAAAATCTCATTCCAGTATGTTATCTTTTTTTCTAATGCTGACAAAACTACAAGAGGTTTTACCGTAGAACCTGGCTCATACATATCTGTTGCAGCGCGGTTACGAGCCTTATATGATTCATAATTAGCTCTATCATTTGGATCATATGATGGTGAATTAACCATTGCTAAAATTTCACCAGTATGAACATCAACTAACACTAATGATCCAGAAGTTGCTTGATTTATATCGACTGCATATTTTAAAGACTTATAAGCAAAAGTTTGTAAACGTTCATCTATACTCAGTACAAGCTCATTTGCGGCTTGACCTTTCTTTATAACGCCTAAATTCTCTATAACGTTACCCTTTTTATCCTGCTTAAGTCTCTTTTTCTCTGGAGAAGATAATAAGTATTTATCATATACTCTCTCTATACCTTCGGTTCCGTGACCATCGATACTTATAATACCAAGTAATTGTGCATTAACCTCTCCTGTTGGATAATAACGCTTAAGCTCCTCTGTTAAAAAGAGTCCTTTTATTTGTAAGCTACGAATATAATTAGTTATTGAATCAGGAACCTGTCTAGCTAAAACAAATACACGATTGTTATTTGACTCTAAAACTCTCTTGATCTTATTACAATCATAATCAACTAAACTACAAACCGTATTTAACTTAGATAAGTATTCCTTATACTTTTCTTCTTTATTTATATGCTTAGCGTCTTTTAAATATTCCTTTAAAACTCGAGTTTCAAACGTTATAGCTCTAACTGGAATACTAGATGCAAGAGGTTCCCCGTTTCTGTCAACAATATTACCTCTTTCTATTGATTCTGTTACTGTTCTTACAATTCTGTCGTCACCTTTTTCAATATAAAAATCCCTTTCAAGTACCATTACCCATACAAGGCGAGTGAACAATAATACAAAACAAATAAATATACCTAACCAATAAAAAGCTACACGCCATTTTATTATTTCAAAAGGAGTTTGTTTTGGAGTTGACTTAAAAGTTTTGATATCCCTAATAATGGTCTTAAAAAAAATTTTAATACCTTCCCAAGAATATTTTTTATATTTCTTCTTTCTTTTGCTTAAAACACTCATAATTTATGTGAACCCAATATTTTATTGCAAACTAAGAAGAACTTGATTTCCGTCTTTAGAATTAGGATACAGCATATTCTTCTCTTTAACTGCTTTATCCTCAACTGCGGAATGCTCTGACAATTTTTGTTGATCAATATGCATATTAATCATTTCCCTTTCTAGGGAATCATGATGTTTGTATTCTCTGTTTAATTCGATAATTTCTTTACGTGTATTATTAACATTGCTTATTGATAAAAATGAAACAAACAATAAGATAAAAAGAATTGTAATAAATACAATCCATGTTTTTAGATCTGAATAGAAAACAGAATAAAACCTAATTTTATTTTTTTTTCTAGCGCCTTCTACTACTGCCATCTAGCAACCCTTTGAGCAATTCTTAAAACTGCACTTCTAGAACGAGGATTGTTCTCAATTTCATCATCACATGGTTTTATTGGCTTAGATACAATGGTAAATTTTCTATCCTTTTTCAAAGTATCTTCTGAAATTGGCAAACCTCTAGGAACACTTGGTCCCTTTTCAGCCAATCTCATAAAATTCTTTACAATTCTGTCTTCTAACGAATGGAAGCTAATAATTGACAATCTACCATTATCGGCTAATATTTCCTCAGAATCTTCCAGAATTTTCCTGATTTCATCCAGCTCACCATTAATATGAATTCTTATCGCTTGAAATGTTCTAGTAGCAGGATTCTTCCCTTTTTCTTTACTACCAACAACTCTTGCTAACATGCTTGATAGCTGCATTGTTGTAACATAAGGAGTATCTTTTCTATCATTTACAATAATTCTAGCAATTTTACGAGACATTTTTTCTTCACCATATTCCCATAAAACTCTTGCTATCTCCTCTTCTGGTGCAGTATTTAGCCATTCTGATGCTGTTATCCCTTTCTCTGTGTCCATTCTCATATCTAATGGACCATCTCTCATAAAACTAAAACCGCGTGAAGCTTCGTCTAACTGTGGAGAAGACACACCTAAATCAAGTAAAATCCCATCAATTTTACCAACCACTCCATAATCTTGAAGTAGTGACAAAGCATCTGAAAACTTTCCATAAATTATCTGAAACCTAGGATCTTCAATAGTTTTAGCTTCTGCAATTGCTCTAGGGTCACGATCAATCGCAAACAATCGACCTTTTTCACTTAGTTTTGAAAGAATTAATCGAGAATGCCCTCCTCTCCCAAAGGTTCCGTCTAGGTATATACCGTCTGGATTAATATTCAATCCGTCGACAGCTTCATATAACATAACTGTGGTATGTTCTTTCTTTGTCATAGCAAACCTAAATAGAACGAGATTTTAAATTGGGCTTAAATAAAAGAATGAGAGTGAGTTAGCCATAAGCCGGGTTCTGTTCTGAATAATTCAGTGGTAATCATTCATCTACGCTAAATGTCGCCATTTAGCTTTAGCAACCAACCCGCTCCCTACGCGAGCAACGTCATAGAAGCCTATTAGGTCTTGCTCCGGGTGGAGTTTACACTGCCATAGACTGTTACCAGCTACGCGGTGCGCTCTTACCGCACCTTTTCACCCTTACCTTTTAAAAAGGCGGTTTGTTTTCTGTTGCACTAGTCGTAGATTCACATCTCCTAGGCGTTACCTAGCACCCTGCTCTGTGGAGCCCGGACTTTCCTCCCTCCTATGTGTCTGCGTTAACACAACCATAAGACAGCGATTACCTGACCAACTCGAAGCGCATTATATCATAATAATTAGTACAGATATATCTTAATATTATGATTTTTGGCAGTAATCCTTAAAATTTGGTCGCTATGTCATATAGATCATTTTTCTTAAGATTATAATGAGCAGCTACTATTTTACATGCAGTTTTAGTACTTAATTCTTCACATAAAATCTTTAATAACGACAAAGCTTCTTGTGGAATACTTCCATCCTCGTCACCCTTATTAACATAGCCTTGTACAATCACAACCATTTCACCCTTTTGATAATTCTCATCACTTTCTAGAATAGCGGCCATTTCTGAGGCTTTACCATAATAAAAGGTCTCAAATGTTTTAGTAAGTTCTCTTCCAATAGTTACGTTTCTATCTCCAAAAACCTCAGCGATAACCTTCATTGAATCCATGATACGTCGAGGAGCCTCATAAAAAATCATTGTTCTTTCTTCATACTTTAATGAGTTTAATTTATCTGATAAAGCCTTTGCTTTAACAGGTAAAAAACCTTCAAATGAAAATCTATCTGTTGGCATCCCTGACGCACTAAGCGCAGTAATAGCTGCACAAGGTCCTGGCAATGGTATAACCTTTACGTGGTTTGCCACACATTCTTTTACTAAATGATAACCAGGATCTGAAATCAAAGGTGTTCCTGCATCTGAAATTATGGCAACAGACTTTCCTGAAAGAATGATATCCACAATAGTCTTAGCCTTTGTTGTTTCATTATGGTCATGAAAGCTTATTAAATTTGGATTTTTTACGCCGATCTTTTCTAATAACGGAAACGAATGTCTAGTATCTTCAGCGCATATAACATCAACGGTAGACAATACCTCTACTGCTCTATTTGTAATATCATCCATATTACCAATTGGAGTTGGCACAATATACAATGCATTTTCACTAGCTAACATCTAATTTTATACCTTTAATGTTAAGTTAATTTAATCTTTTAGTGTATAATATCACAAAAAGTATCGGGATCTGTTTTATCGAGAATTAAATAATGTTTAATAAAATTTTTAACTCATATACAAAAGTAATATCACTATGCGTGTTATATCTTTTATTTTTCAGTGCTTGTTCAATGACTAGCAAAGGCCCAACAATCGTTCCTCAACCTTTTGCTGCAATTGAACATAAAAGCGATTGGTATGAAAACCAATTAAGAGAATCTGACCCTCAATATAACTTTGCATGGCAAATTTTACTTGCAAGAGCATATATCATCGAAGGAGATATTCCTAGAGCAAATCAAGTTATCACTCAACTAAAAGAAAATGCAATTACTCCATTACAAGGTAACCAAGCAGATATCATTCACGCTCAAACATACACAAGAGTTAAAAACCACGAAAAAGCTTTAGATTTATTATCAACAGTAAACACTACAAGCCTTCCAAACGACACAATGTCTTATTACTACAATATTCTAGGTAATACTCAATCCGCCTTAAATCAAAATATTGAAGCAGCCTTTACATATTTAAACCTTGCTCAATACTTGGATGAACCAAACAAGCTAACTGCCTATAAAAAAGCATATCTATCATTTGAAAAAGCTACAAATGCTCAACTTGTAAAAGCATTTAAAACAAATAAAGAAAACTTCTACCGAGGCTTTATTGAATACACTCTTATTGAAAAGAACAAATCTCAAAATCGAAAGAAAGCATTATTCACAAAGTTCTTAAAAAAATATCCAAATCACGTAGTTGTTGAGGTAGCAATTGCTGCAAAACAAGAAAAAAATACAGTAGAACAACAAACGCAGACAATAAGTAACTCTCAAGAAAATCTAACAATCAAAGATAATGATACTATTGCAATTTTATTACCTCTAACAGGTAAATATGCTCAAATCATCGGTGAGCCAACTAAGATGGGCTTATTAACTGCTTACAAGGACCGTGGATACTCATTAAATCTAAAATTCTACGATACAAACTCAAACTCTATTGCTCAAATCTATGAGCAATTAAAAAAAGATAATGCAAAGGTAATCATCGGACCAATCATTAAGAGTGAAGTAGAAGCATTACTCATGTTAAAACCTTCAATTCCAGTAATTGCATTAAACGAAGCTTCTCAACAAAATAAAATAGATAACGTTTATTATCTAACTCTAAACCCTGAGAACGATAGCCAAAATGTTGTTGATAAGATGGTAGAAGATAATATTACTAACCCTCTAATCATCACTGCAAAAACACAAAAAGGTGCAAGAATTAGTGAAGCATTCAACCAATATTGGTTTAATAAAACCTCTGGAAACGCAAGTGTTTGCTACTTTACAGATGTTAATAGTCTATTAAAGACATTAACAAACTGTTATAACCAATCAAATAGAAACACTGCTTTTGATGGTGTATTTATTTATGGTACAGCTAACGAAGCTTCTATAATTAGAGAATTTTCTAAGCAGGCAACAAACAATGCCCACACTTACTATCTAACAGGAAAGAGTAACAACGGTATAATCAACACCTCTTCTATGAACTCAATTAGAGGCATGAAGATCGCTGATCAACCATGGTTATTCAAAGACAGCGAAACTAAGCAACAAATATTAGAAATCTTACCAAAAGCAAATGGTGATACAC
>JAXJQF010000078.1:0-14317 GCA_036311285.1 Ruminobacter sp.
CAATTTAGGTGTTTTATACGCTGAAGGCAAAGGTGTAAGAAAAAATAAAACCACAGCAAAATGGTATTACGGAAAGGCCTGTGATTATGGTGATCAAGACGGTTGCGATATGTACCGCATATTAAATGAACAAGGCTATTAAAACACCTTTCAGCATACACACTAAACTCCCTAACGCATAGTACATAATTTCAGTATCTAGAATTTTAAAGAGTTAGTATTGTACTAGCTCTTTTCCTTGTTAAAGTATTTCTTTGCTGTATGAATACTGGCTATATCTTATGGGAACAAGAAGGAAAGAAGAAGCAAGTTGTGTATGACTTTATAAATCATGTGGGTTTAGATTATATGTCTAAGGTAAAAGCAATTTCAGCAGACATGAATTCTGACTTTGCTGAAGCATTTAAAGAACGTTGCCCACACTTAGATTTAGTTTATGATCACTTTCATATCGTTAAAAACTTTAACGATAAAGTTATTTCAAGAATAAGAATAAATGAATATAAATGCCTTTTAGCAGAAGGGATGGAAGAAGATGCCAAAAAATTAAAAAAAGTTAAATACATACTAATGTCTTATAAAGCAACATTGATAGATAAGACAAAAAATCAGTTAAATACAATAAAGATTTAAATGAACAACCTAATACATTATTAAAGAAAAAAGCTTTACCGAAAGCTAATGACAACTTTACTAGATACATGGATTTAATAAAGAATAACAAATTATTCCTTGTTTGTGACACGATAAAAGAAGAATTAAAGTATGCTTATAAATCAAGTTGAAAAATTCAAATTCTTGATTCTATAAGCAATATAATAAAGATTTGTAAAGGTACATGTAATACTCATTTTCAATGATTTGCTAGATTATTATCTAAGCATATTGAAGGCATAATTACTCATGCTATATATAAGGTTACAAACGGAAAAATTGAGGGGATTAATCAAAGAATTAAAACACTTAGAAGAAAATGTTATGGTCTTCCTAAAGACCTATACTTCTTCTTGAACCTGATGCATGAATCAAGAAAGACAGCACAAGGACATCTCAATCCCACATTTTTTTTAGCAATACCCGAAATTATCGTAATGTTTTTGAAGTGTTGTTTTATACTTCTAAAACACAAAACAATACTAACAAGAAGTTCTTTAACTTTTAAACATCGAAGTCTGTTCTTTATGTCCTAACTGTAATTTATTCCAACCGCAAGAAAATAATAACCTTAACTTAAAACTTTAGTTCAAAACTTTTATCTTCTACAAAAATTTATGCTGTAAATCTCTAGATAGAGGTTTCAATGCAACCTTTTCAGTAGCTGAAATAAATATACCTTGACAATAATCAATAGCTAGGTCTGTTAGATACTTATATTCCCTTGGAGTATCAACATCAGAAACACAAATCTTTGCATTAAATGCTACAAGTAACTTAATGATAGAATTAATAACAACCTGTGTTATTTGTTCATCCTCAACAGCCTTTGTTAAACTTGAATCAAGTTTAACAAATGAGAATTTCAACATATGTAAGATTGATACTGAACCTATACCTTGATAATCATCTAACAAAAACTCTACTCCAAGAGTTCTGAATTTGTTTACGTATAGTGAAACAATGTCCATTCTATTCTTAACATATTCTTCTTTTATCTTTATACAAAGTTTAGATGCGAACTCTTGGTTCTCTTGAAGATAATCGAACAATTCTTCTCTAAAATCAAAATCACAGATTGATTCAAAGTGAAGGTTTATAAATATCTTACCTACAGAGTTCAAATTTTTAACATTATCGCCTGTATATAGGTTAGCAACATTCTTAATCAACCACTTTTCAACTCTGATGATTACGTTAAAGCCTTCAATAACAGATAACAAGTCTTTAAAGTTTGCATCAACATTATCTCCCGTTCTTACCGCTACGCCATATTCATAGAATGGTGTACGACCAGAAGACTTGTCCCCTACTCCATCAATCTTTTGTTTTGTAACATAAATATCTGAACTGTTTTCTTCAATTGCTCTTACGATCCTAGAAACTGTTTTAATGTTTCTATTAACAACTATACTAAATAACTCTTGTTTACCTTCAACCCAATTTAAGATCTGATTGCTACCATTAGAACAAGCTTTTCTACACACAGCATCTGCACATGATAATAGAGTTGATATATTAGCATCCGCAATCTTAATATTAACAATACCAAAGTTACTTGCAATAGTGTAAATATCATTACCACTTACAAATTTAAGCTTTGAAATTTCGGTTCTCAATGTTCTTGCGAGTGATGTAACATCCGTAGAATAAGCATCTTCTATAATAAACGCAAATTCTTCGAAACTTAATCTTATCAAGCTCGACTTTTTAGTCATGTGATTATTCATAACGTTTGCAATCTGCTTGATAAAATCATCACTTTCGTTATGAGTAACTTGTTCGTTAATATACTTGTAATTTGAAATGTTAATTAGACAGAAGTAATCATTCTTAACATTATCATCATCAGTCTTCTTATTAAAAATTCTAAGAAGTTCTGAAATCATAAACTTACGGTTATAAACACCTGTTAATTCATCATGATAAGTTAAATAATCTAGCTTCTTCTTAAAGTCTTCATTTGTTGATAAGTCCGTAACCTCGCCTATGATATTATACATACCATCAAAATCTTCATGCATACGAATAGACATTGTAACAAGAATCTCTTGCTTATCTTTGTTTAAGATCTTTATGTTTCTTGAAGCTACAATCTTTTCAAGATCCTTTAATTGTCCACTTTCGCGCAATTTATCCTGAAGTTCAAATAAATCACTAATCAACAAATCATAGTCTTTATCATCGACACAAAACTCTTGTACACTTGTAATACCCACATCTGTAAGCTCTGTATATTCTTCAAAACCTAATAACTTACATAATGCAGGATTACCACTCTTTATGTCACCGTCTTCATTAGCAGTAAACATACCTTCATTAGATAATTTAAAGAACTGAATATATTTTTTCTTACTTAGATTAGCCTTTCTATTTATTCTGATATTGCTATGTTTTTCTTGATAAATTCTGTGCGCAATTGAAATTGTTATTACAAAACAAATTGGTATAGTAACAACAAAGAATCCCATGCGTGTATAAACATCACCATTCAAAACACCAATTGTAGATAAACATGGAATTAGACCGCCTACAAGGAAAGTAATAATTGCTATTAAATAAGCAATCTTCACCATATTTCTCTTATGTATACAGAAGAATAGAACAATTGATGAAGTTATAATCTTCACAACAAAGCATGAAATAATAAACAGTAATGTATAGTATGTAGGAACAAACCATGTTGCTATCGCACCACAAACTAAACATACAGAAAATACAACATTAATTAGCTTAGTTAGATTCTTAATTATTACAGTTAAATATTCTGAAGCTGACAACAACAAACCGAGTAGCAGCATATAATTTGAGAATATAAACAATTTAATAATATCAATTTCAAACGAAAATGCTGAGAATAAACTCATATAACTACCTGTTAGTAACAAGTTCAATGTCATTGAACATGTTAATAAAGTATAATTAAAGAATCTAAATTCTCGCATAAAGATAAACATTATTAGTGAATATAAGCATGCTAAGCCTACAACACCAGTCATGACACCGTTAGCGATTTTATCTAAGGCCTCATTTTTACTATAAACGCCTACATTTTGCAGATTAAAGTTTAGCTGAGCGTTAAAATCACTTCTTATTTTTACATAAACAATAACTGAATCATGATTATTTATATGTAAAGGAAATGAAAATACACCTGACGGATAAGGTTTTGACGTTACCCCTCTTTCTAGACCTGTACGCCACACCTTTTCTAATGCCCCATGAGAATTTTTTGTATATACATCAACTAAAGCTAAGAAATGGTTATTGATTGATAATAATAAGTCTTGTGAATCACCTGAACGATTGTGAATTCTGAATCTAAACCAATTATCAAAAGTTTTGTTCTTTTCAAGATTCAGACTATATGTTACATGATTGTAAGATGTATATTCCTCATTAGGGACATCCCAAGGCCATTTAGCATCCCCGAAACCTCTTACATGTTCTACTTCTTTAGTTATGTCTCTATTCGTTACAGAATCAGCAATATCTATAGTCGAAATTAAGTCCTTTGCATATACATTATTGTTAACGAAAACAAAAAATGCTAAGAAAGTAAAACATATAAAAACATTTATCTTTTTCATCAATAACCTTTACATTATAATGACATCGTAATCAGTAACTATATAATAATTATTTAAAGTTCTATGATATCAAAGTCAAAAGAACTTGTACTTTATGATATACATATAGATTAGAGCTCATACCATAAAGTCTAATTCACTTATTTTTCATTCCTTCATTATTTTTATCACTACGACTTCATTCAATCATAGTTTTAATTTTTGCGAGTATTTAATTATTTTATAGAAAAAAGCATTATTTTATAAAATAATAATGATAACGCAATATAAGAAATTATATTTTTTATAATACATTTTTTGAATTATATCACACTTTTTGTTTAAGATATAATCAACATTAATTTTTTATATAAAAAGATTAAATTTATATAACTCGTTCTATAAAAATTCAAAAATGAATATAATTTATCCAAGAAAATATATGTAACTTCAACATCTCATCACTTCAATTCTAACCTTATAGTTTGGTGGTTAATATGTATTTACATGTATAGATCTAATAATGCTTTCTTTATTTTTTTATTCTTTTTTGCTTTCTCTTAGAAATTTATAAGTCTATATGCTTACAGCAAAACAAAATGTCTAAATTTGAATTATATTAAGCAAACTAATAACAAGAAAAATTGTATTTTTAGTGCTATAATGCACGAATTCAATAACCAAGAGACCGGCTATGCTCTCTTATTTATGTAAAACAATCATCTATAATCATATCCCTAACCAAAAGGTTAAAGCTAACTAGTTAGTACTTAGTTAGCTATGCTATAACTTGATAGCAACAATTGATAATAGTTGATTGTAAAGTTCACTGCTCCGACAGGAAACAGCACTCTAAAGTCAGAAACTGATAAACGATACTGCAAAATGTTGCCAGTTAGAACCTTATACTTAAATTTAAGTTAAAAATAGTCAGATAATCGTTAAAAACAAATCGTATTTATTTTTAATTAAAAACAATGATTTTAGGAAAAGGTAATCATGAGTTCAAATATGGAAAAAACAGTTCTAGTTATAAACTGTGGCAGTTCTTCTGTTAAATTTGCAATCATCAACCCTGCAGATGGTCATGTATACTTAAATGGTATTGCTGAAGCTTTAACATTACCAGAAGCTCACATCGAGTGGAGATTTGAAGGCCAAGAAAAACAAGACGCAGTATTAGGCAACGGAGCTGACCATAATATAGCAATAGCATACTTAAACGACAATATTTTAGGTTCTAACAAGGACTTATTAGAATCTATTTGTGCTGTTGGTCATAGAGTAGTACAAGGTGGCGAATTATATAGCGAACCTACTCTAGTAGATGACGAAGTTGAAGCAGGTATTGAAAAGTGTATTCCATTTGCTCCATTACACAACCCTGCACACTTAATCGGTATTAGAGCAGCTAGAAAAGCATTCAATACTGTTCCACATGTTACAGTATTCGACACAGCTTTCCACCAAACAATGCCTCCTGTAGCATACCGTTTTGCAATCCCAAATGAATTGTATACAGAACACGGTATTCGTAAGTATGGTGCACACGGTACATCTCATGCATATGTATCAAAGGAAGTGGCAAAATACTTAAACATGGAAGAAGATACATACAATGTAATAACATGCCACTTAGGAAACGGAGCTTCAATCACTGCTGTTAAAAACGGAAAGTGCGTTGATACATCAATGGGATTAACACCACTTGATGGGTTAGTAATGGGAACTCGTTGTGGTGAAATCGACCCTTCTGTAGTTTTCTTCATGTGTGATGTTTTAGGTTACAAGGTTGAACAAGTAAGAGACATATTCAATAAAAAATCTGGTTTAATGGGGTTAAGTACTGTAACTTCTGACTGGAGAGGTATTGCTAAAGGCGCTGCAGAAGGTGATGAAAAATGTAAGCTTGCATTCGATATGTTCTGCTACCGTTTAGCTAAATTCATTGCTTCTTACTATGTACCTCTTGAAACAGTTGATGCTATCGTATTCACTGGCGGCATTGGTGAAAACTCTTATGTAATGCGTAAGCGTGTAGTTGAGTTCTTACCTAAGATCATAAATGCTAAGCTTGATGACAAGAAGAATGAAGCAGCTTTAGCATACTTAGGCGGCAAAGGTGCAATCCACGCTGAAGATTCAGGCATCAAGATGTTCGTAGTTCCTACAAACGAAGAATTAGTAATCGCACAAAGTGCATTCAAGTTTGTAAAGTAATATAGTCGATTAAATATTTAATTTTAAATATCAAACTACTAAACCAAAAGAGAGAATATAAAATTCTCTCTTTTTCTTTATTATCTTCTTTGTCTTACGTCTTGTATTAACAAAAAATATCAGAATATTATTGATTTTTATAACTAAGTTTTATTTTTTTATAGAAAAAAAGATTAAACTATAAAGATATTGATAGTAATTTCTAAAAACTTTGAAAAAAGTTTTTATATTTATCTTAAGAAACAAATAGGTTATTCTAATGGCAAATTCATTTAAGAAGATCGCTCGTGTTATAAACACAAATATAGATGACAGCTCTATAAAATATAAATTTAAAATCCTATTATTTGCTTCTTCAATAATTATTTTCATTACCGCCCTAGCAAACTTGTTTGCGGGGATAATGAACATCGCTCTTACAAAATTCTTGCTATTAGGGATTGCTTTTATTTGCTTGTTTTTGATAAGAAAACAAAAATTACTCACAACTGCATTAAATCTATTTACTATATCAACTTGTGCCGTGTTTACATACTACCTGATAATAGGTGGTAATGATGGTACATTACCTTTATGGATTTTGCTGATTCCATTCACTGTTATTACGGTAACCAACATTAGATATGGGATAACAGTTTGTTTAGTAATGGAATTAATTATTGTTACTTTATGCTTAACTCCTGCTAAATATTTTTTACAATATGAATACTCAAAACATTTCTTAATAAGTTTCCCTCTTATTTATACCTTTGACATGATATTGGTATTCATTATCGCCTACCAATTACATAAATCAAAAATACAAGAATGTAATCGTCTACATGAATTACGTACAGCTGTTGAAAACGAACGTAAAAAGAACGAAACACTTACCATGCGTGCAATCATGTCTATGAGTCACGCTGAAGAAGCTAAAGACAAATATACTCAAAAGCATTCTATTAGAGTAGCTGAAATTACTTTACTTCTTGCTCAAAAACTTAACATAGAAAAAGAAGTGTTAAATTTAATCTATACAGCAGGCATGATACATGACATCGGTAAAATAGGAATTCCTGACAGCATCTTAAATAAACCAGGAAGATTAACCAAAGAAGAATTTGATGTTATCAAAATGCATCCTACTATTGGTATCAACATCCTTGCTGACTTTACTGAATTTAACCAAATAAAAGATGCAATTTTATATCATCATGAAAGATACGATGGTAAAGGATACCCTACTGGATTAAAAGGAGAAGATATCCCTATTATTGCAAGAATCTTAAGTGTGGCTGATGCTTTTGACGCAATGAACTCGACAAGAGTATATCGCCCAAATCTAAACAAAGATGCAATTATAGAACAATTTGAGATTTGTAAAGGTACTCAATTTGACCCAGAAATTGCCCAACTAATGATTGATTTAATCAAAAGTGGTGAAGTTGAAATAGATGATATAGAAAATATAAATTTAGAAAACGAACAAAAAGACAACAATCAAGATAAAAAGAATTAAATCATTGGTTTTATTATCCTTTGAACACAAAAATAACCAATGAACCATTGGTTATTTTTTTTATTCATTTATTTTCCAGCAAGTTCTCTAGCTGGTTTTATTCGTGTTGCAAAGAATGCTGGAACTATAGTTGATATAAACGTTATCACAATTGTAACACCAACAACCAACAATAAATCCATATACTTAAATTCTGAAGGAATAAAGCTAATGTAGTACACCTCTTCATTTAAAATCTTAAACCCAAATACCATCTGTAAAAACTCGACAATCTGAGTTAAGTAAATAGCTGAAAAGACACCCACCACACTGCCAATCACTACACCTACGCCACCCATAAGCATACCTTGAACAATAAAGGTTTGCATTACAGAACGCTTGCTATATCCTAAAGACATCAATATTGCTATTTCTGAGCGTTTATCATTTATTGCCATTATTAAACATGAAATAATATTAAAACTCGCAACTGAAATAATTAAGAACAAAGCTAGATATAAAATTGTTCTAACTAATTGAATATCATTGTAAATATGCCCATGTTCACGTTCCCATGAACTTAAATAAAAGTTCTGATCAAAACTTGAGGCTGTTATAGCTGCTGCATGATACGCTTGAGCATAAGCCTTAAAATTATCAGCAACTCGAAGAGAAATATCTGTTACAGTATTATCAGATATATTTAAAATTTTTCTAGCATCGTTTATGTCAATAAATGACATCGCAGCATCCAACTCTCCACCTATTTTAAAGAAAGCAACCACCTTAAACTTAGTTGAAATAGGAGAAGATATCTTTCCATTAGTATCAAAATTAGCAATCATCAGTTCAACATTATCACCTACTTGAACCGACAATTTCTTCATAATCTGATTACCTAAAATAATAGGAAAAGCTGCTGTTCCATTATCTTTATTAGATAAAACCTTTAATCCATCCTTATGACTAATAAACTCATCTACAGCTACAACAGCTGACTCGCTATTAACATCCACCCCTCTTATTTGAGATGCTTTAAACTTAACTCCGTTACTTAAGAGTCCATTTATTAAAACATTTGGGGTAACACCAACTATATCCTTATCAGTCTTCAAGGTTGCAATAACATTGCTAGCATCATGAATATACCCTTGTGGATTAAAAATTCTAGCACTTGGAACAACACCTAATATTCTGTGGTTTAGTTCTCTTTCAAAACCATTCATTGCAGACAAGCCGACAATAAGAACAATACAACCTAGCGCAATTCCAAATATTGAAGAAAGTGAAATAAACTTCGCCATCATTCTTTGACGACGAGCCTTAGCAAATCTTAAACCAACTAATAACGGTAATATATTACTAACCAATTATTCCATCCTTCATCATAATCTTTCGATCGAATCTGCTCGCTAACTCATTATCATGAGTTACTACAACCAATGAGCACTTATTTTGTTCTCTTAGTTCTAACAATAAATCAAAAACATTCATTGCTGTTTTATGGTCTAAATTACCAGTTGGTTCGTCAGCTAGGATTAAGCTTGGATTATTAACAATTGCCCTGGCAATCGCTATGCGTTGTCTTTCCCCTCCTGAAAGTTCTGAACTCTTATGTTTTGCTCTATTATAAAGACCAACTTTATCTAAGCAATACTTAACTCTTTCATCAATCTCTTTCTTGTTACAGTTATTAATCATAAGAGGAATAGCCACATTCTCATATGCCGTAAAATCAGACAATAAGTGATGAAATTGATATACAAATCCAAGGTTCTTGCTTCTAAATTCAGACAGTTTCTTCTGACTTAACTTAGATAAGTCCTCACCTCTAAATAAAACCTCTCCAGATGTTTGTGTATCTAAAGTCCCTAATATATGTAATAAGGTACTTTTCCCGGAACCACTTGACCCTACAACAGATACAAGTTCATTTTCTTGTATACTAAGATTTACCCCCTTAAGAACAGAAGTAACAATTTTACCTTCCTTGTAGTCCTTAACAAGGTTTTTAGCTTCTAACAAAATATCTTGTGCCATAAATTTACTCGTATCTTAAAAATTCAACTGGATTTATTCTTGAAGCTCGATATGACGGATAAATAGTAATTAAAATACTAAAAAATACTGTTGATAACATAACTATAGCAACTTGCATTACATTGATATCAAAAGGAATTCCTGCCCCACTACTTGAAAGATAAAGTCTTACACCTATTAGTGATAACAATTGGTCTAAATTGAACAGCAAAGTAATACCAAGTATTCCACCTAAAATCGTTCCAACTATACCACTAATACAACCTTCAATAATAAACACTGATACAATATTACGTCTTGTCATACCAAGAGTCCTAAGTATAGCAATTTCACTCATCTTACTTGTAACAACCATTACTAAAGAAGACATCATATTGAACACTGCAACAATAATAATTAACCCCAACATTAAAGATGACATCATCTTCTCAAAAGCTACACTCTTAAAGAACTCTCCCTTAACCTCTCGCCAATCCTTTACAACATAGGAATGACTCTCTTGATTGTCTTTTAAATTGTTATTACCTACTAATACATCCATTACCTTATTTTCAAATTCATCAACCTTGTAAGGTTCTGACAACCAAACTCTAAACCCTGTTACTTTTTTCTTAGGAAAACCTATAAGCTTTCTGACATCGTCTATGTTAGCAAGAATTATCCCATCTTGAGCATCATTTGTACCAACATAATAAATACTATTAACCGTAAACAATCTTGATACAGGTACACTTCCAAACATAGTATGGCGAACATTTGATGGAGCAATAATTCTAACCTTATCACCAACTGTAATGTTTAATTGATGAGCTAAAACTTCTCCAATACTTACCTCATAACTTCCTTGCTCTAAATAACTAAAGTTCTTACTACCAATCGAAGCCTTTATTAAATCAAAATCGGGATAGTTATTTGGGTTAATTCCCACAAGCTTAGTAACTGAAATACTCTTAGGTCCCTGAATTATTACTTCATCAGAAATTTCTTTATGAATTTCTAGTACATTATCAAGCTTTTCAAACCTCTTATAATCAAAATCACTATCAATTTTATCTTGTTCAGTAGTAATAACAGCATGTGACACTGTTGATAAAACTCTATCCTTTAATTCTGCCTCAAGACCATTCATTACAGATATAATTATTATTAAAGAAGCAACGCCTAGCATTATGCCTAGCGTTGACAATAAAGCTATAAAAGATGCGAATTTATGATTTGCAGATGAAAATGTATATCTTAAGCCTATTGCTACAGATAAAGGTCTAAATAATTTAATAATTAACCTCTCTATAAATTCAAAACTACTCTACTATTTATTGTTCTATACTATAAAGTTCTTATTGTTTTTTTGATTGCGATTCTTCAATTGTTTCGACTGAATCTTGAAGGTTGCAGAGACAAGATTATCCATATCTTCTTCTCTAATTAGAACTAAGTCAACATATACCAAACTCTTACCTTCTTCAGTTTCTTCTATTTTTGAAATTTTACCGTAACAGTATATAGATAGATAAAACTCCAACAAATACAAGCGAATTCTTAGATAACGACCAATTTCTAAATCATTTCTATCAGTTTCAACAACGACCTCATTGCCACTTATATATTTAGAATAATGTCTGATTGAAATATCTTCACTTGTAGATAAGATATAACCTAAAATCATGTTAATCTTATCATTTTGCTCATTAATCTTGCGTCCTAATTCGTAATAAACAAAACCTTCTTCTCTAAGTTCTTTTAAAAAAGAAGTATCAAGATTTGCCAATCCTCCAGTAATGCGCAGAATATCTGGAATTTCAGATACAAAATCATCATAGTCTGGTAATACAAAATTGTTTTCTAACAATTCTAAAGACACGTTCGCAACATATGGAACAGCGAATAACTTTTCTTTAGTAGATGCAGACATTTTTATCCCGAAATATATAACCAAAAGTCAATTTTAATACTACATTTGCTTTAAAATTCAGCAAGTCTTTTTTAGGCCATGTAAGTATATATGTATAGTATATAGATATGCAAGCATTTAATATTTTGAGATTCAAAAACATAATAAGCATTCGTCTGAATGCTTATTATGTTTATATCAAACTGTCTCTTTACCTAATATTATCGACAACGACTTCCCTATATCAAAAATAGAATCGACCACAATTATGCCATTCTTTCTTAAAAAAGCTTTTTTCTCTGAAGCGCTTAATTGACCACCGCTCGTAATCGCTCCAGCGTGTCCCATACGTTTTCCCTTAGGAGCGCTTACTCCTGCGATATATGCAATTACAGGTTTATTTACATGCTCTTTGATATAAAGTGACGCTTCTTCTTCACTATTCCCTCCAATCTCACCGAGCATTACAATAGCTTTAGTCTCTTCATCCTCTTCAAAATGCTTAATTATATCTACAAACGAACTACCAACAATAGAATCTCCGCCTATACCAATACAAGTTGTTTGACCAAACCCATAATCACTTGTTTGCTTAATAACCTCATATGTCAAGGTCCCGCTTCTAGACATAATACCAACACTTCCCCTCGCATGAATAGAAATTGGCATAATTCCAAGCTTTGCTAACCCACTACTTATTATTCCTGGAGAATTTGGACCAATTAAAGTAATTCCCTTTATCTTAGCTAACTCCTTTATCTCAAGCATATCAATAACAGGAATTCCCTCTGTAATGCATACAATAAGCTTTATGTTTGCTTCAATTGCGTCAAGCAATGCTTGCTTACAAAACGGAGCCGAGACAAAAATCATAGTTGCATCAATATCCATACGGGTACATGCTTCTTGAACTGTTGCAAAAACAGGTACACCTAAATGTGTAGACCCTGCTTTCTTAGGGGAAACTCCTGCTACAATATTTGTCCCATACTTTATGCACTGCTCAACATGAAAAGTAGCTTGCTTTCCTGTTATACCTTGACATAAAACTCTTGTATTATTATCTAGCAATATAGACATATAAACCTACTTACAACACTTCTTAAAAACTATTCTCTTTAGGATTCGATTACTAAAGATATAGCCTTATCTATATCTCTTGTTACCATTATCTGATTAAACGCTTGATTATCTTCTTTCATATAGTTATCTACAATCTCTATTGCTTTTTCAACATTAGTTCCTTCGAAACGAAGAACAATAGGATAATCAATATTAAATTTCAATTTAGCTTCAATTACAGCTAAAGCGATAATGTCACAATGAACAATACCTCCAAAGATGTTCACAAAGATACACTTCAAATTCAGATTTAACGATAATAAATGGATAGCTTCAACCACACTTTCCTTAGTTGATGCTCCACCTATATCAAGGAAATTAGCAACCTTACCTCCTCTTGCTACAATTTCGTCCATTGTAGCCATAGCAAGTCCTGCTCCATTAACAAGACAACCAACATCACCATCAAACTGAATATAATTTAATCCTACTTCCCTTGCTTTGTTTTCAATATATGAATATTGAGACAAATCAATTAAATTTGCTAAATCTTCATGACGAAACAACGCATTATCATCTAAATTTATTTTGCAATCTAATAAAACAAACTCTCCTTGTGTATTTATAGCTAAAGGATTAATTTCAACTAAAGAACAATCATTTTCTACATAACAAATATAGAGTTTTGCTATTAACGTTGCCAAACTTTGTATTTGCTTGTTATTCATATCCTTTGTATTAGAGTTTATTAGAAAAAATTTCATTAGATCAGGAATAAGTTCTTCAAACACCAATGAATCTTTATTCTTTAAGTACTCATTTGAGAAATAATATTTTGAAATTTTAGAAGGATCGTTTTGAAAAACTTCCTCTATCTCCATTCCTCCGTTAGCTGAAAATATTAGTGCAATCTTTTCCATTTTACGGTCAAGAGTTAAAGATAGATAAAACTCTTTATTACATTCTGAGTATTCTTCTATTAATATTTTAGAAACAGTTAAGCCTTTATCTGTTGTTTGGTTTGTAACAATTTTTTTACCAAGCCATGTATTTACAAACTCTTCTACATCATTAAGACATGAGCATACTCTTACGCCCTTAACCTTGCCTCTCCCACCTGTGTATGCTTGGCATTTAAGTACAGCTTTATCTTTAACGCAGCTTTTACTTAAAATGTCCTCATACCCTTTAAAGGCCTCCTCTAAAGTACTGCATACATAACCATTAGGAACAGTAATGTCATACATCTTTAACAAATTTTTGGCTTGAAACTCATGAATGTTCATACCTACAACTCTTATATAAATAGTAATAACGTATTTTTACATTGAATAAATAAAATAATACGTTATTTTTTCGTCTAAATATGGTAAAGTATTCAAGATTTTAAACATTAAATATGAC
>JAXJQF010000079.1:0-14122 GCA_036311285.1 Ruminobacter sp.
ACGTAGTATTCAGTGCCCACACAGATTGTCTAGATTTTGTTTTTAAAGAACTCTTACTTAGCTTGTAAGCAAGTGATGTGCATTTTAATCGCTTTTAAAATTTCGTCAACACTTTTTTGCAAAATTTTTAAACTTTTTTATTTTGAGTGATGACAATTTATAATTATGGACAAAACTTATACAAAATTCTTGCAATTTTATCTGTTTTTTGAACTTGCTTAAAAAAAAACTTTTCATAAAATTAAGAATATTTCATTTTTTAACAAAATTATGTTAATCAAATTTAATAATTTAACCTCTCATTTAATCCACTTGCTCGTTTTGTCCTAATTCTAGCACCTGAAATCAATGTTTTTTTATCACTAACTAAAGTTAATTGGGTTTTAGCTCTAGTAACACCTGTGTAAATAAGTTCTTTAGATAATAATCTTTGAGCATTATTAGGTATCACTACTAAGCAATGTGTAAATTCTGACCCTTGAGATTTATGTATACTCATGGCAAATGCTAAGTCATATTCACTTAAAATAGTAAATGGTATTGAATAATATCCACCATCCTCATCTTGTAACCATACTCTTTGCATATTAGGATATCGAGAATCAAAACCACATATGCCTATATCACCATTATAAACACCCTTCTTACCAATTGTACGATCATTATTAGTTATCATAATAGCTAAGCCTGGAAACCAACTATTCGAAATTAATTCTTGTTGTCTTGAAGTTAATTCATGTGTTTTGGTTTTGATTTTGTTAAATAGAAAATTAGATAAAACTGTATTTAAATTGTCTACACCTAATACCCCCTTGTAAAAAGGAGATAAGATTCGATATTTATTGAAACTTATAAAAATTGATTCTATTACTGTTATATCATCTAAAGTTTTATCAAAACCTGCAATGTTAGAAGCAACCTTATCAAAATATTCCTTGTAGCTATCTACTTCAAGATAGCCACAAGTATCATTATTTACAAACAATGATATCCCTTTATCACTAAATTTTTTGGATATTTCATTTAATATCTTGCTATTTTTGATATTTCCAATAGAAATATCAAACACCAAATCCTTTTGCTTATTCATGCATTCATTTTCATTTAATGATGAATATTGTAAATGTTCATCTAAAATAATAGAAACCTTTCCATTCCATTTAGATTTTCCATTTTTATCTGTTTCAACGACGTCAGCAACACTTGCACTGTTTAATAGAGAAATTGTATTTTCGAATTCTTCCTCTGTTATATCTCTATTGATATCGTATGCAATTTTTCCAATTCCCTTGTTTGCATCAAAACGCCATGATTTAATTAAGGATGCAATAGAATTTGCAAGTTTACCTTTCTTCAATTGCTCTATATTGTAGCTTGATAACTTTGACAATTTATCTAGCAAGGCATGATCAATCTCCTTATCCTGATCGAGAATATTACTGATATCACCTAAAACAGAACCAGCTTCCACGCTTGATAATTGATCTTTATCCCCAAGAAATATTACATGCTTTGTTTTAGAAATGTCGATTGCAGATATTAGTTTATACATCATAGAAATATCGATCATTGATGTTTCATCAATAACGATGATGTCATATATCAATTTATTTCTTGAATTATATTTTTGAGCTTCACTCTTTCCTTGATATATTCCCAACAGAGAATGAATTGTACAACTTTCATTTATTAGTTTTGATAAAGAAAACGTCTTTTCTTTTTCATCTGCAAACAATTCATCACAAGACTTTATAAAATCTTTATTATTTTCAACAGTATCGGACAAGGACTGTTTCATTCTTGATGCAGCTTTACCAGTTGGAGCGGCTAACGCAATTCTCGGTTCTGTTGTATCACTCTCTTGTGTAAAATATGGAGTATATATTCCTCTTCTATAACACTTAACTAAAAGTGCTAATATTTTAGCAACTGTAGTTGTTTTGCCTGTACCAGGTCCGCCTACAATAAATTTTACTGGGAACAGTAAAGACATCGCAGCAGCAACTTTTTGCCAGTTGCATTCTTCTTGTGTTGTTTCTAAAGCTTGATTTGCCGCTTTGTCATAAGAAGGAAATAGAATATTTAACCATTTTGCGTAGTATTTAAAATCATCGCTATCTAATGATTTCATTTTCCCTTCTGCTAATGACTTATTTAAAAAATTCGCAATTTCTATTTCATAGTTCAAAAGTTTTGGAATATATATTTTATTTTTGTTGATAATACCAAAACATCTTTTTTCTGATTGATCACAAATTAAATTTGTTAAATAACTCCTATTTGTATTTAACTGACTTTGCGTACTTTCGTCCTCAAGCGCATTTATTTCGTTATCCGAAATTACTTTAAAATTAAGCATAAAGTTAAACAAATTTTGTTCAACAATGTTTTCTATAAACGCTAACAAAGCATTCAAATTTTCTTTATCATTGTTTACAAAAAAATCATAGGTATTCTTTATATCTATATCTTCATTCTTAGACATATTTTCAAGAGTTTTTTCTAACTTTTGTTTAAACAATTCGTAAAGATTTTCGATGTTTATGCAAACACTTCCTGATTCATATTGGTTAGTTAAGATTAAAAATACCAAAAACTCTGCATAATTAAGCTGTGTAGAACTATTTAACTCTAATTCCTTATATTTACAGTTATCAACATTATTTTCATTACTACATACATCATCAATTAACAATTTATCAACAACTTGCTTACAGCTTATACACAAATTACTAATATGCAAAGAAATTGCTCGATTGAAATTTGTCCAACATGGTAAATTTATGCAATTTGTTACTATTTGAGATGTTATCTTTTTATTAATCGATAAGTTATCAATATTTGTATTATTCATCTTCTTCTCCATTTAACACCTTATCTAATCTATTAATAAAGTCTTCATTTAGTAAATGAAAATAAGACCCACCCTTTTTAGTTACACAATCAACACCTCTTAAATATAGATAAATCGCTCCACCCATATTTTTGGTGTAGTTATACTCATTGCCTCCTTTTTGTTTTAGAAATCTATTCATCGCAACGGTATATAAAGAATATTGTAAATAGTAGCAAGAAGAGGCAATGCTTTGTCTTAATGAATCATCATTGTAATCACTATAGTCTTCACCTAGGAAATTAGATTTATAGTCAAGAATATAATACTTATTCTTATACATAAAAAATAAGTCGATATATCCCTTTAAAAATCCTTGAACATTTTCAAAATCAAAATCTGATTTTGTAACTGTATCCGTTGGCAAGAAAAAGGCTTGTCTGTTATCTTCTAACATCTGTCTATTATATTCATTAAATAAATCTGATAATTTGTTACAACTAAATAATTTATCACCTTGAGCTAATGATATAAAAAACTCATGTTCCTTTAATACACAGTCATCGTCTATATCAGATAATGAAAACTCTTCACCTTTTACCAATGGTGTTTGTAAAATATCATTAACCCAGTTTACTAGCATATATAAAGAGGAATATTCTTCACCTTCCCTGCATTCAGCACTACCATAGTTTTTATCAAACTTAGTTAACTGTATCTGTTGTTTAACAACTTTAGCAAGTCTTGTATTTAAAACCTCCTTCTCTGACAAATTATCAAAATTCTTTATAAAGTCATTCTTAAATGAGATTTTCTCAAAAATTGCATGTAGGAAAGTACCTGCTTCAGCCCCTTTTGGAAATAAACTACTATACGTTCTTTTCTTAACATCAGTTAAAGATTCTACATCACCATTTTGAGTCTCATCATCAATTAACCCTTCATCTATTTGAATAGCTGTATGAGGAGTATAATTATTATGAGAATTTATTGTTAAAGAAGAGAACGATGTTGTTTTCCATTTTGACTTATATTTTTCTCTACACTCTTTAACCTCATATTTTTCAAAATCTATCTCTTCCTTACCTAAATCTTTCTCTGTGCATATAGGTACATTTTCCCACTCTTGTTCAACATCTAACTTTGTAAAATTCTTAAATGAAAATATCTTACTGAATGAAACATTATTACCATCATTCTCATAATACTGTTCATCATTCATATAATCTTCTATATCACATAATCTCTTTTCTAATGGATTTTCTGTTTTACAAACTTCTTTAAAATTTTGAGTCCACAAATACATTGCGTACTTAGCTCTAGTATATGCAACATATGCAAGACGCAATTCTTCAAATCCCGCTTGAGTTCTATAGTTGTCGTAAGCTATTTTTATCTGTTCGTTTTGTTCGTTTTCTTTACAATATTTAGTACCGAAAGAAGAAATTTCATAAAACTTTTTTATTTCGTCATTTGATTGAGCGTAGTAGTCTATATACTTAGAACCTTTATTTATTTTTTCATCTTTTTCTGTAATTTCAATCATATAAGGGATGAAAACAATATTATATTCAAGTCCCTTTGATTTATGGTGAGTATATATCTTAAGTAGATTATTAGTTGAACTTGATCTAATCGTTAATCCACTACTTTCTGCAACATTCTCAGATTCATCGACGTTATCGTTAGAAACAAGCAAATCTTCACTTTCTTGAATAATATTCTCAATTGATAAATTACTACCATACTTATCACATATAGGTTGAATAACTTCAGCTATATGTAATATGTTAGTTAACATAATCTCACTATTAGCTCTATTGTTTATAAACACATCGTTATTTAGTTTTACACCTTCACTTAAAAAGTGATTAAGCATTTTTAAAAATCCAATTCTGTGCCAGATATCATTACATTCACTTAACAACGAAATAACTTTTTCTATTACATCATCAGATAATATTCTTTCAAACTCTGCACAATCACAATTAAAAAATTTAGAGCCAACTAATTGCCTAATACAACTTCTACTTTTTGGTGAACATACAGCTTTCATTAAATACAAGATTGCCTTATATTCATCTGTATCGATAATCTTTTCTTTATTAGATAAATATACCGACGGAATGCCTTTCTCAATTAATGCTCTATAAATAGTTTTATATTCATTAATGCTTCTCACCAAAATCGCTATATCTGAAAGTCGTATCTTTCTATACTCACCATTTTCACGAATTAGATAGCCTCTTCTTAACAATTCTACAATTTTTAAAACGCAAGATTTTGTAACAGAATCTACGTCTTGATGCCAAGCCTTCGATTTTGATTTTTGGTTTTCTTCAATTAAATCAGGTGTAGGTGAAGTAATAAAATTTACGTGACAGGCAGGCAGATCATTAAACAATGATTTTAATGCAGTACTATCTTTATTTAAATCTGCGTCTATGTCATCACTTAAATATATAGCCATTTGATTAGATGACATATTATTTGCTTTTACATCTTCAAAGTTAATTTTTTGTTCAGAGAATAAATCATTATTCTCTACATTAAATAAAAGATTGGTAGCATATATCAACTTTTGACTAGATCTAAAGTTTGTATCTAATGTATAAAGCTTTCCTATTTCACCATTTATTTGGTTTCTAATATTTTGGTAACCATATATGTTGGCACCACGGAACATATATATAGATTGTTTAGGATCACCTACTGCAATGAAACATGAAATGGTATTGTCTTCCTTGTTATCTCCATTACTTATATTATTTTTATCATTGTCAGTTAAATGATCTATTCTGTTGTCTCTTATACCACCTTTTGTATTCGCTTTTATATTATTTATATATATACTTTTAAAGATACTTAACTGCACGTCGTCAGTATCTTGAAACTCATCTACAATAATTAAAGGAAATTTATTTCTAATAGATTTAGCCAAAGATCCTGTTTTGTCATTTTTTAAGGCTGATTCTAGTTTTATTAATAAATCATCAATAGTAATGTACTTATTAATATCTTTAATCTTTTCTAGATTATCAAAAGCTAGTAGGTAAATATAATGTATAATTTGTTTAGCCGCAGCCTCAAATATATTTTCTAGTTTTGATTTAGTTATATTATTCAACCACAAGTCTTTATTTTTTAACTCTGCAACTATCCAATCAACCACTTTTGAAATCTTTTGTTGTATAGAAAGCTCATTGTCATTTAACTCTCGATTTAACTCACTACTTAAACCTGAGTTAATAAAACAATCAGCATTAATTGTATTTCGATTATAAACTTCAAAATTCTTGGAGCCATTCTCTTCTATTAAAGAAATAATACTTTTGATAAAAGTTTTTATATTTGATTCAACATTATCACATTTTTCTTCATATTTATCAGTATTTCTAAACTTAGAACAATCAAAGTTTATCAATTCATTTAAACTATATTTTTTAACATCAAATACAACCTTTCTAATTTCATTTATCAATGCTGTTGTTTTTAGCTTTGATATATCATTGTGTAATTCATATTTTTGATCTAAATTTGTGTCTAAAGAATTACTAGCTAAAACAGATCTTGCAAAGCCATGAATAGTCTTAACTTGTACTTCACTACTTTTATACTCACATTGTTCAAGTAATGTTATAGCATCTGCTTCTCTACCCTTGTATTGTTCTAAAATAAATGAACTTATTTCATCTTCTGGTTTATAACTTTCATCGTCTAAGCTTTTTATAAAATCAAGCTTAACTTCATGAATCTTTTCAAACACCTTGCGCTTTAAGTCTGCTGTTGCAGCATTAGTAAATGTCATTAACACAATTTTAGTTATGTCCATTGGTGGAATACTATTTTGTTTTTCATTCAACCAAATACCTAAAACTGCTCGTAATACAAGAGCAGAAACTGTATATGTTTTACCGGTACCTGCAGAAGCTTCTATCAATGACGCATTCTCAAAAACCAATTCCTTAAATGGAATAATATTCTTAGTATTATGTTTTTCCATATTTATCCTCCTTATTTATTTTTACTTCTTTTTTTACTTGTTTTATAAATGCTGTTCTCTAAGAAAAATGAAAATGTATAGTACATTTTTAACAGTTCTTCATATCCGTAGAAGTCAGATAGCTTAAAGGTATTATCTTTATAAAGTAGATATGAATAATTTCTATTTAAATCTGTATTACCAAATAAAGGAATATACACTCTTCTTTCTTTATTCATAATCTCACTTATCTTATTTTGAATGAAACATGAATTATCTAGAACTCCTAAAGGTTCACCTTCAAAGTCTTTTATTACACTATCAAACAACACATCTAGTAATTTACTCGGCACTCCATCAACTGATTTAAAAGCAGCATACGGTTTGATGTTTCCTATTAAAAATGAAGTAATAACCTTTTCTAAAAACGCTTTTCCTTCATAAGCAAAATACTCTTTATAACGTTTAAATCTTTCCTGTGATAATTCAAGTGATAGTTTTGTTTTTAATTGAAAGTTCTCATTTATATTTGAAACTAATATTTTTGCACCTTCATTTTTTACTAAAACAATATTTTCTAAATCAAATATCTTCATATTTGACGAATCATTATCTACTTCAGATTCTCCTAACTTAACATTATCTTTATGTTGATATCTTATTTTGTCTAAGTGTGCACATAAGAAGATTATCTTTAACATTACTTCTACATTGAATTTATAATCACTATGGAATAGATTTGAATATATAAAAGTATTACCATGCAACTCTTCAAAAGTGCCTGTTAGATTTACTCTTAAGATATCTTTTGATTTATCAAAATGTTTTAATGAGTTTATAAAATCTTGATCCTCTATCTTAATATCAAAACTCATATCAATAACTAATGGTTTTCTCTCATTTTCTTTAAATGGAACTAAAACCTTAGTTACTTCTAAAATCTCATTACAAAGGTCTGACTTAATCTTATCCCCGATATATGACAATGGAAATACATGCTTCTTATCATATACATCTAAGAAATTATTAATTAGTTCTCTAATTTCTGAAAGTTTTTTATCTATAGATTTTTTATCGTTTACTACTATTTTTTTATTATCAGGAGTAATTACTTCTGCTTTAGTTAAATAGTCATTCACAATATTAAGTAAATCTACTTTGATTTTATTTTTTTCATATTCATTTAAACTATACACTTCTGTAGTTTGAAGTTTATTAGTGTTTATAAAATCACTAAATGATTTTAGATTTAGAACCTTTGTGTAGAAGTATTTTGCTTGATCTCTAGTAAATTCAATTAGTTGATTTAAGTCTAAATTGATAACACAAACCTTTGTATCATTAAAATTAACAATATCGTCAATGATTTTATTATTCTTATCATACCAGGAATAACCTAGCTTAAGTACTTTTAATACACCATTACATAAATATTCATCTTCAATTCTTTTACCAATTTTCTCATTTACAAAATATTGTTTTAAATAAGAGCTATCTCCATCTTTTTTAAAATTCTCTAAGTCATAAGCAAGGTTTGAAATAGACTTTACTAAAGATTGTTTTATTTTATTTTCATTATCCTTATAGTCTGTAAAAAAAACACTAAACTTTAATGTTTCTTTAAAGTCATTACAATTTTCTAAATTATAACCACTTAATAAATTAGGCTTTGAACATTCACAATAAACAAAGTTCTCATAGATATAATTTTGTAACAGAGTTACTAAGCTTGATGGATTTAAAGTTGTACCTGTCGCTGCATCCATACCTTGATAAGAAATGTATAACCTATCTTGAGCTAATAATAGATTTTCTAAGAAGATATAACTATCATCATCCTTCATTAAACGGTCTTGGTATTGGGGATATTTAGCCATTAAATCAAATTGGTTTTCAACCATTGTTCTAGGATATTTACCATCATCCATTCCCAGCATAAATACATATCTATATTGAATAGATCTCATTGGCACAAAGGTACAAAAACTTATTTTACCTGAAAGCATTTGACCAAAATTGGATTGTTCCTTCCATGAATTGTTTAAATACCCTATCAAATAAGGAAGTAATAATCTTGGTTTATTTACAATACTATTTTCATAATAACGATTTAAATTAGACAAAGTTATCTTTATATGTCTTTGTAAAGACTTTACTTCATCTAAATCTAAATTAAAGAATCTTGTAATAATATTGTCATCAATAAAATCGTTCCAATCCTTTGGCGTCCAATCCTCTTCTGTTGGATTTATGTTGAATAAGTTCTTTATTTGTTTCTTGAATATGTTTCTAAAATCCTTTAGATTTTCATAAAACATATAAAAGTTACCTAAAAGCTGGCTTACTTCAGTTCCTTCAATAGAGGTATTAAACTCTGAACTGTTCCCAACCTCAGATGGAAGCAACAAACCTGATAAATAACGATCTAACCCATCCTCTAACGAAAACAATGGTTTCACATTAAACTCTGCAAATATACTTTGAGTATCGCTATTCTCAATACCCATTATCATATTATTATTTGCTATCAAATTTGATAAAGATTCTATATCTTTAGAACTAATATTAAACTTAGACCCTATAGCTTCTATGCTTAACATTTTAAGTATCTTTTCTATAGTTATCGGTTCATGTAACTTAGACGATGAATCAGAATAATTTCGTTCCTTTATTTGCTTTTCATTATTATCTAAATTATTATTTCTTAAATTGTCATTTAAAAAATCTAAAGAACATAAAGTTAAAAAGTCCAAGAACACTTTGACTAATGAATTATCTTCCTTTTTATCCTTATCACAGATAACGTATTTAATAGATTGTTCTAAAGATGCATTACATTCATCAAATACCCCTTTTATAGTTGGAATATAGTCTTTTATTTTTGGTATAACAACTACAATATCATTAAAGGTTACGCTAGGATCATTTGTTAAGATATCTAATATGTTGTCATAAAGATTTTGCACCTCTCTAATAATATTAGGAGCTGCACATATCTGTATACTCTTATCATTCTTTACATATAATCTTGAATAGATTTCCTCGCTTTCCTTATTGTTCCACTTGCCGCTTTTATCACACAGAGTTAAATTTATATTTTCATTTTTATTTGCTTTGTCTATAACCCTAGCACAGTCCTTTTTTAGACTATCTGAATTTCTTAAATTAAATATATCACTCTTTATTTTGTTTAATAGATTTATTGGCTTTGGTTGGAAAAACGCTGAAATTTCTTCAATTAAAATATCACTCTTCTCATCTTCTTGATAATCGGAGATTTTCTTTAACATCTCCGCATGATATGTAGCACCTAGCTTTCCGTAAAAATATAGTAACGGGTTACTATCAATTAAACACATGCTTTCAGATGAATAATCTAAAAATCCCTTATACATGGTATTTGGCTTATTTGATTTTTTTAATTCTTTCGCCTCTTCTTCATTCTTATCATCTGATGTAATCACATCAACTATATTGTCTCGTGAACGAACTGTAGTATCTTCCGCCTCAAATATTACTCGTTCCTCTTCCTTAAACACTAAATCACTATTATCTAAGAACCTCGCAGCACGTTTAGATTTTATCTTAAGTTTTGTTTTATGCTCCAATAAATTCTGATATGTATTTTTTTGAATATCCCCCCAATAATGTTCTGATGGATTCAAAATCATTGCATACACATCTATATGACGACTTAAATAAAATAATACTTCTTGAAATAAAGAATTAACAACTAATCCGTAAACAATAATGCGGTCATGACCAATCTTTTCTGTCAATTCGCCTCTTTTAGCATTCTTCAAAACATCTATTAAACATTGAATACATCTTGATTTATCCAATCTAAAATTATCTACTTTATTAGTATATTCAAGATCGCTATCATACTCACAATCAGCTAATGCTTCATGTTGAGATTTAATATTTTTAAATACATATCTTGCCCATAATATAGCAATCCACTTATAGTCCTTTACATCTAGAGACTCAACCGAATTTGTTTTTTGCAGATTTATAAACTCAATCCAAGAACTAAAGTCATTCCTTGTCCATTGTTCTATCCAATTTGGTCTAATTAGTTGGTATTTACCAAACATGTGTGCAATTGCTTCTGATATATCGAATCTTCTACTTAAAACAATATCGTTATCTAAATAATCTGTAAGTCGTTTAAAGATTTGAACATCTTCTTGTTCATTTATATCAAAATACTTTAAAACCTTTTTATATTCTTCATCAGATAATAACTTATCAATGTTAGAGTTAAATTTAGCTTTTGAATCATTTGAAGATAAGTTAGCTCTATAATTTATATTAGGTAAAACTGTGTCCACAAAATATAAGATAGATAAAAACATCGAATCCTTATTAAATGGATCTAACTCTGAAATTGTAAAGTACTTTTGTTCTACTAAAGAATCATCAATATACTTAAGGTATTTAGAAAAAAACTTATGATCTTTGATATAAAGCTTTACAACTAATAGCCATAAATACGACCAAATAGGCTTATATTCAATACTAGTAGCAACACTATTTTCATTTGCAATTCTTTGGGATATATAGTTACGTAAACCTACATTCTCTGTAATGATAAAATCTTTATAAAAAACACTTTTTGAAAACTTATTAAACTCACTAAGGTTTGAAAATGAATTACTAATAATTCCAGAAGTTAGTTTAGTTAATAATTCAGTTTCGTTTGAATTACAGTAATAAAACATCTTTAAATCCTCGTGATATAGTATTAATCATATTATTTATAATAAAGCGCAAAAGTACAACGTAGAATACTACTTATATAATGGAAAATTTTCTATGAAGAACATCTACAAATTACTTATTGCTTACTTGTTCAAAGTTTAATGTACAAATTTGAAACACATTTGCATAGCTTAGAAATATAACAAAACTTAAGATAATTCGATACTTATACAAGATAACACATATATAATTTTTAGTCTATCTTATATTTATAGTTAATTAAAATAAATGCAATACTGAAAGACTTTAATTTTAAAAATAATTAAAAATAAAGAAATCATATACAGATGAAAACACAGAAGCACTAACATTAAAATTATCAAGTGGAACTCAAATTTTATGATTACATATAAAAATAAATCCATCCGTATAACGTTCAAATTTATCCTAAATTTAAACATCTAACGTAGAAACAACAAGGCCTCAATTTTCATTGAGGCCTTGTATTTAGCTTTGTATAAGCAACAAAACTTATTAGCTAAAATTACTTGTCAGCAACAACACTTACAGTAATTGTAGTCTTAACGTCTGCGTGTAAGTTAATACCGATTTCGTAATCACCAACTGATCTTAATACACCAGTTGATAAAGAGATTTCGCTCTTAGAAACTTCAGCACCTGCAGCTGCAAATGCATCAGCGATATCACGAGTACCGATAGAACCGAATAACTTACCTTCATCACCTGCTTTAGCAGGGATTACTAAAGTACCGATTTCGTTGATCTTAGCACAACGTTCTTGAGCAGCAGCTAATGTAGCAGCAATCTTTTGTTCAAGTTCTTGACGCATAGCTTCGAACTTTTCTAAGTTTGCCTTAGTAGCCATAACTGCTTTCTTTTGTGGGATTAAGTAGTTACGAGCATAACCACTCTTAACTTTAACTGTATCACCAAGACCACCTAAGTGAGCGATCTTATCTAATAAAATAATTTCCATTACCTTTCCTCAAAGTAAAATAAAAAACGAGTTAGACAATATTACTTACTGTGTAAATCAGTATATGGTAATAAAGCCAAGTAACGTGCACGCTTAATAGCTACAGCTAACTGACGTTGGTATTTAGCACTTGTACCAGTAATACGACTTGGAACAATTTTACCAGATTCAGTGATGTAGTTCTTTAAAGTTGCGATGTCTTTGTAATCGATTTCTGTTACGCCTTCAGCTGTGAAACGACAGAATTTACGACGACGAAAATGATAAGCTGCCATGATTATTCCCCTTCCTTAACAGATTCAACTTCTTCTTCGATAGCTTCTTCTGAATCCATTGCTTCTTCTACAACAACTTCATCGTTTTCATTACGAACGCGACGTTCGTCACGAGACTTAACCATTGGAGAAGGTTCAGTGATAGCTGTCTTAACCTTTAAAATTTGGTTACGAATTACAGCATCGTTGTAACGGAATAAGTTTTCAATTTCATCGATTGCTTCTTGGTTAGCTTCAACGTTTAATAAAACGTAGTGTGCCTTGTGTAACTTATTGATTTGATAAGCTAAAGGACGACGACCCCAATCTTCGTGACGGTGAATTTTACCACCATTCTTTTCGATGATACCGATATAACGTTCTGTCATGCTTGGAACCTGTTCGCTTTGATCAGGATGAACCATGAACACTATTTCATAATGACGCATTGAATGCCCCTTACGGTTTGTAGCCTTTTGAAGCTCAGTCAGACTTCTTAAGGCAAGAGACCAAAAACAAATGACTGATTCAGGCGCATATTCTATAATTTATGTCACAAAATATCAAGAAATTATTTATCAATATCTTTATATTTTTGATTAAATTTCAGTCATGTTAATTTAGCGTCTATCTAAAAATTAATTTATATAATTTATTAGAACTTATTTCATGGTAATTGCTTAAAATATTTGTATTCTAAAAATTTGTCACAAAATTTTCTAAATCAACAAAATAGTTAATCGTTGACTTTATAAAACAATCTACTAAAATACACACTTGTAAAAAAAGTGAACAACTTGCTAACACAATGAAAAAGCAAATGATTGGTAAAAAGATTCACCCAGATTTGACTGTTAAAGATATTAGACTTGGTGAAGGCATTTCATATGTAATGGAATACACTGTTTCAGGCGAAACACTTGAAAAAGTAAAAACTGTAGACCGTGCAGAATATGAAGAAAGCGCTCAGAAAGAAGCATGTAAGATTATGCGCAAAAACCCACAAAGTAAAATGTTAATGAGAAAAATAGATCATGTTATATATGAATACAAAGGTGCTGATGATGTAATTTACGGTACAGTAAAAGTATCAGCAGACATTTGTAAAATATAATACTTTCTAATATTAGAAAACAAATAGCCAAACTAAAAGTTTGGCTATTTTTCTTCTAAATTCTTAAAATTTGAGAAGTGATTAAAAAGATTACTTTCCTAATCGTTGTCTAACAACCTCATATAAACAAATACCTGTTGCAACTGAAACGTTTAAGCTTGTACAAGTTCCATACATTGGAAGCTTCACAATTTCGTCACACTTTTCACGTGTTAATCTTCTCATACCTGTTTCCTCA
>JAXJQF010000080.1:0-1738 GCA_036311285.1 Ruminobacter sp.
ATCGTCTATTTTAATTGTATATAAAATAAAAGAGCAACTAATTAGATACCATCATTCTAATGTTGCTCTTTTACTTTAATAAGAAAATTATCTCAGAGAGTGAACTCGAAAGTGTGTAAACACCTCTAAACCCCTATATGATAGGATACTATAAGTACTTAGTTATCCTATCACATGTTTCATCTAAAATCGATAATTGATTTAATACAAGCGGCCAATTAGTCAGCTTGGAACCATCCCATTTTTTAGCTAGTTCTCGAGTAATTCGCAAGTAAAATATCTTAAATACAGCATTTTGATTTTCAAACATTCCTTTCTTTGTTACCTTACGAAGGCTTGAATTTACTGATTCAATAGCGTTTGTTGTATACATAATTCGTCTTACTGCAGATGGATAAGAATACAATTGTCTAACATGGTTGAAATTATTATCCCAAACTTTTACAGCACCAGGATACGAATCTTTCCATTTATCCTTAAATAATTCAAAAGCCTTATCGCAAGCCTCTAAGCTTACAGCTCCATAGAATGACTTACAATCTTTACAGAAGTCCTTCAAGTATTTAGAAGGTATATATTTTACAGAGTTTCTTATCAAATGAACTATGCAACGTTGTACCACTGTTTGAGGATATATCAGCTTCACTCCTTCTTCTAAACCAGAGACACCATCCATTGACAAAAATAGAATATCTTCTACTCCTCTTGCCTTTATTTCATCAAAGATTTGAAGCCATCTAGATTTAGATTCAGTGTCCCCACCATATAAACCTAGTACTTCTTTTTTTCCCTCAAGGTCAACACCAAGTAAAACGTAAATGGCATTATTATCTACAGTACCTCTATCGTTCTTTATCTTTACATAAATACAATCAACAAATACAAAGGTATATAATGGTTTAAGAGGTCTATTTTGCCACTGATGAACATCATCTAAAATTGAATCAGTAATACTCGAGATTTTATCTTGAGACAAAGTAAAACCATATAAATCTTCAATTGTGGCACTTATATCTCGTTGACTCATACCGCGAGCATACATACTTAATACTTTATTTTCAACATCAGTAACATCTTTAGTTCGTTTAGGAACAATCACTGGTTCAAAGGAACCATTCCTGTCTCGTGGTGTTTTAATTGTAGTTTCACCCATAGAAGTTCGGATAGTTTTTTCTGTATACCCATTACGTCTATTATCAGTATCTTTAATTTCAGGTGAAGATTTTGAATACCCTAGATGTGCATCCATTTCTGCATCAAGCATCTTTTCGAACAATGGACCAAAAGCATCCTTGATTGCTTCATGAATGTCTTTTGCATTATTGATTTCATAATTTTGTAAGATTAGATCTGCAATAGCATTTGCTGCAGGGTGTCTTTTTATTTCTTTTTTAGCCATTTTGTAAACCTCTTTATTTAGCTAATAATAACTTATTTTAGAGGTTTACACACTTTCTATTTCACACCCCATTTTTTAGCAATACCCAATATTTTAATTGAAGTAAGAACTTTGAATTAACATAATTCAGCAGCCATACATGTCATATGTACACTAGCATCACCTATAGGCTTGTAAGGCTCGTGTGCTTCACCATCTGCTCTAACCCAATTTATGATACCATTATTTTCAGAAAGAAACATAGGAGCGATAGAATATGTTGCACCATATAATCCATTACTATTTCTTGCTTTAGCTGTAATAATACCATTATGATTAACTGTGATTGATTCTACATAC
>JAXJQF010000081.1:0-75010 GCA_036311285.1 Ruminobacter sp.
CAAATGCACGAGCTTCACCACCGAATGTCTTTGCAAATACATTTGTGATTGCAGCTGTTAATGTTGTCTTACCATGGTCAACGTGACCGATTGTACCTACGTTTACGTGGGTTTTTGTACGTTCAAATCTTTCCTTTGACATACTATATCCTCTAATTATCATTGATAACTGTAGGTGCTACACCTCAGTTGATACGATTAAAAATTAACAAAATTATTTATTAGGTAAAATGGAGCGGGCAGAGGGAATCGAACCCTCATCACAAGCTTGGAAGGCTTGGGTAAGAACCATTATACGATGCCCGCACAATGTACTTAAATGGTGGAGGGGGAAGGATTCGAACCTTCGAAGACAGAGTCGGCAGATTTACAGTCTGCTCCCTTTGACCGCTCGGGAACCCCTCCACGATAAATGCAGTCTTTAAACTCAATGTGCGCATATTACATGATATTTTTTGTATATGCAACATTTTTTTTTATTACATCTAATTTAATTGTTTTATAATGATAAAAACTTTAATAGATATAAATAGAAGTTATAAAAATAGCTTATTTGGTTTTTAATTATGCTGATTTATGACTTATAAACAATATGTTTCTACTGTTAGTAAATACCTATATAAAAAAATGCCTACTATTAACAAAAATTTTATTGATTTTATTTATAACAAATACTCATTATATACTAAAAATAATAGCACCCCTTTTATCCTTGCTATAAGTGGTTCTGTTGCAAGTGGAAAAACATATTTAAGTAATTTAATTAAGAATTCTCTTTTGGAAACCCATGTGGACCTAAAAATAAGTATTGTCACATCTGACAGCTTTTTATACCCCAAAGCTTATTTAATAGAAAATAATATAATGAATCAGAAAGGTTTTCCTATTTCTTATAACAAGGATGAATTATTTAATTTTTTAAAAGCTGTAAAAAGTAACAAATTCCCTATTTCTATTCCAATTTATTCACATGAACTTTATGATACTTTATCCACAAGAGATGTTTTAAACAAATGCGATATCATTATTTTCGAAGGAGTTATTAACCTTCAAGATATAGAATACAAAAATGCTAGAATTTTAGAATTTTACGATCTAAAAATATTTATAAACGCAAGCGTAGATAATCTAAGAAAGTGGTATACCGATAGATTCTTCGACAATGTAAAAAAGTCTGAAGACAATCCAAATTCAAGATTTGCAAAGTACATAAATCTACCTAAGTCATGCATATTAAAGAACTGCAACGAATTGTGGGAAAAAGTAAATTACACAAATTTAGTTAATTTTATAGAACCAAGCATGAAAAACGCAGATATAGTTATTTACAAAAATTCATCTCATGAATTTGAATTTTAAATAGACCTTATAGATATATCACCAGAGTGTATACTAAACTCTAGCCCTTCTGAATCTTGTAATTTTAAGTAACCTTCATTCGTAATACCTATGTTTCTTCCGCAAACTGTATCATTTCCACAAACAGCTTGGACCATTTGATTTGCAAATAAATCCTTAGATTCAAATTCACCAACAAAAGGAAATAATGATTCACATTTAAATTTATTCACATATAATTTAATATCTTCAATTATATGTGTTAGCAATACTCTTCTATTCATTACTATATTTTTCATAACATTATCATCTAGGCTTGTAACATTATTATTAGTAATTCTAGAAAAATCAAAACTCAAAACGTTAATACCAACACCAACTATAACAACTAATTGTTTATTAACATACTTTGTTTCAATAACAATACCACAAACTTTCTTGTTATTAATATATATATCATTAGGCCATTTTATATTTAAATTCTTATACCCTAATTTCTCTAAGGATTTAATTATGGAAAGTCCTATTACTAAACTTAAACCTTTCATATCTTCTAATTTATCAAAGGTTAAGGAAAACGAGAATAACAGTTGTTTACCAAACGATGAAACAAATTTTTTCTGATTTCTGCCATAACCATCTGTTTGAAAATCAGCTACGACAATTTGATAATCTTTTATTAATTGAGAACAACTCTTTAATAAAAAGATATTTGTTGAATCTATAAAATTTAAAAATTTTATATTAGGATTATCATTTTGAACAAGATGCAGTTCATCAATATCAGTTAATAAACAAATACTTATTAATTGTTGATTTTGGTATTGTTTTTCAAATTCTAATCCACACTCTTGCTCATAAAAACTAACAGTTCTTGTTAATAAATTCAAATCACTATTAAATAGATTATGAAGTAATACTTTATCAATTACTACAGTTTCTTTTATTCTCAATAACTCAAAAAAATCATTTAATAATGAGTAAGATATTAAGTCTCCCATTTTTATAAAGAGGATTCCCCATTCTTATCATACACAACAACTTCATGTTGTATTGATATTCCAAACCTTTCTTGTACTTTATTCATAACAAAATGAGCCAACTCAACAATTTCATTAGGTTCAGCTCCACCATTATTCACAATGATAACAGCTTGCTTATCATAAACTGATACATTACCCTGTACATAACCTTTAAAGCCAGCTTTATCTATTAACCAACCGGCTGCAACCTTTACACTCTTATCTGTCAATTCATAATAAGGTACATTCTCAAACTCTTCCTTTAATTCTTGGAATTTCGTTATAGATATGTATGGATTTTTAAAGAAACTACCAGCGTTACCTAAAATCTTAGGATTAGGTAATTTTTCTGATCTCAACTTAGAAATATAGTTATATACATCAATAGCTGAAACATTCTTTTGCGAAACTTCCATCCATTTTAAAGATTCATATAAGAATAAAGGTTTCCATTCTTTCTTTAGTTTAAAAGTTACTTCTACTATTACATACTTTCTAAAACTAGAATCTTGCTTGAATATGCTTGTTCTGTAACCAAAAAAACATTGTGAATTATCTAAAACGTCATATTCACCAGTTTCAAAATTATAAACCTTTATTTGATGACAAAAATCAGAAACCGATACTCCATATGCTCCTGCATTCTGAATTGGAGCACCACCTACTGTACCAGGAATTTTAGCAAGGTTTTCTAACCCATAAATATTTGAATCTAAGCACCATTTGATAAAGCTATCAAGATTTTCCCCAGCCATAGCACTTACATAATAAAAGGAAGAATCTTCTGTAACAGATTTACCCTTAAGTCTATTTATAATCGCTACGCCATTAAAAGACTCTTTAAACAGTACATCTGTACCTTCACCTAGTACAATATATGCGTGTTTATCTTGTACAATTTTCGTTCTTGCTTGCTCTAAGTCACTTAAACTATTAACTATCAAACCATCATTCGCATATACCTTTAATGCAAACGAATTATAAGATTCTAAATTAAACATTGCTATTAAGATATTCTTTCTATATTACAACCTAATTTTGAGAACTTTTCTTCAATCTTTTCGTACCCTCTATCCATATGGTAAATTCGATCAACTAAAGTCTCTCCATTAGCAATTATACCAGCCAAAACTAAAGACGCACTTGCTCTTAAATCTGTAGCCATAACCTGTGCACCTGTCAGACCTATGCAATCCTTACAAATAGCAGAATTACCTTGAATTTCAATATTTGCACCCATTCTATTTAATTCTGGAACATGCATAAATCTATTTTCAAAGATCGTCTCAGTAACAACTCCAGTTCCAATAGCAACAGCATTTAATAACGTAAACTGTGCTTGCATATCTGTAGGAAAACCTGGATACGGAGCCGTTGTAATATCTACAGGTTTCAATATCCTATCTCTCATATCAAGACAAATTGTATCTCCGTCTACAGTTACTAAAGCTCCAGCTTCTTCAAGCTTACTTATTACAGATTGCATATACTTAGGTTCAGCATTTAAACATCTAACAAATCCTTTAGACACAGCTGCAGCTACTAAAAAAGTTCCTGTTTCAATTCTATCTGGCTGAATTGTATATTCACAACCATTTAACTTTTCAACACCTGTAATAACGATTTCGGATGTTCCTTCACCTTCAATCTTTGCTCCCATTTTCTTTAAGAATCTAACCAAATCAATTACTTCTGGTTCAACTGCAGCATTCTGAATTAAAGTAACACCATCTGCTAAAACAGCAGCAGAAACAAGATTTTCAGTACCAGTAACCGAAATCATATCCATATAAAGGTGACAACCTTTCAATTTTCCTTCTACTTGTGATTTGATATAACCATTTTCAATGATTATCTTTGCACCCATCATTGTTAGACCTTGAATATGAAGGTTAACAGGTCTTGCTCCAATAGCACATCCACCTGGTAGCGACACTTCAGCACATAATAGTTTAGAAGTTAATGGGCCCAAAGATAAAATCGAAGCTCTCATTGTTTTAACGAGTTCATATGGTGTTACATGATTCTTCGCACTTCCACTTATTTCATATACATGTTCAGAAATTTTATTTACAACCTTCCCACACATTTCGAGTATTTTAAATGAAGTTGCAACATCCTTTAAGGCCGGAACATTTTTCAAAACAACAATTTCATCTGTCAATAAGGTAGCAAAAATAATCGGTAACGCTGCATTTTTAGAACCTGAGATTACGACATCACCATTAATAGAATTACCACCAATAATTTTAAACTTCTGCATAACTACTTCTCATTAAAACAACAAAAAGGAAATTCACTTGTGTGAATTCCTTTTAGTTAAACTTCTACAACGCTACTGAATAACAAATAAATCCGTGACCTTAAACGTATCAACCAATTTAACAAGCTCTCGAGGAGCTCCGATTATTTGTAATTTCTTTTGTCCTAATTCCTTTGACCACAATACAAAGAAAGCTAATCCAGCAGAATCAATACTAACATTATCAGATAGCTTTACCTGTTCTTCAATAAATATTTTTTTTCTGTTAGTCCAATTTTTTTCAACAAACTTCACGTCTACATTTTCTTCTATTGCGAACATCTAGAACTTCCTAAATTTAATTATTGTTCCTTGATTTCATGATTTTCGAGCATCTTAGAAACTTCATCTATACCTTTGTCTCTAATTAAGCCACTTAATTCTGATTGCTTAGCACTTAATAAACTAATTCCTTCCGCAACCATATCATAAACTTTCCAAAATCCTGTCTTTGTATTCTTTCTTAATTTAAAGATTAATTCTATATCTGGACTAGCTTCAGTCTTCATAACAACTCTTACTGATGCAACTTTGTCATTCTTATCAACAACATCTTGAGGAAATTCCAAAGTTTGATTTGTATATTTCTTTAATGCTGTTGCATATGTTAACACTATATAATTTGTAAATGCTTTAGTAAATCTATCACGTTGAGCTTCTGTTGTTTTCTTTAAGTTAACACCTATAACCTTGTAAGAAGCATACTTTGTATCAATATAAGGCAATAATTGCTCTTCTATTATTTTTTTAGCAAACTCTATATCATCTAAATTTTCTTTGTTCTTACCAATTTCTTCAAATGTTTTCTGAGATACAGCAACAACTAATTCTTTAGGATCTTGCTCAAAACTAGCTGCAGTAGCAGAAACAGCCACAAAACAAAAAACGCTACTTAAAACATATAAAATTTTTTTAAACATAATACTCTCCTTAAAATTGAATTCTATTTTTTATCTGAGTTCATACTATATAAAAACTTTCCAATTAAATCTTCTAACACAATTGCAGAACCTGTATCTTCGAACGAATCACCTTCTTTCAAATAAGTACTGCCCATTTCTTCATCATAGAAACCTGGAGTCACCCCAATATATTGGTCACCTATCAAACCTGCAGTCAAAATTGAAGCTTTGCTTTCATTTGATAGCTTGTCATACTTCTTTGATATGCTCATCTCTACTACTGGAACATACTTTTCCTGGTCTAAATAAATGTTGGTAACTCTTCCAATTACTACCCCGCCTACTTTTACAGGAGCTCTAATTTTTAAAGACCCGATATTATCAAAATTAGCTTTTAAAACATATGATTCTGATTCACTATTCACCGTTAAACCGGCTATCTTTAAGGCTAGTATAACTAACGATACCAAACCAAATAAGACAAACAATCCAACTAAAAACTCGATTTTACTAAATTTCATTGTACTTATCCCTAAAACATCACTGCTGTTAAAACAAAATCTGCGCCTAAAATAGCTAAAGATGAATTAACTACAGTGCTAGTAGTTGCTTTACTTATCCCAACAGATGTCGGAACTAAACTATAACCATTAAACACAGCAATCCACGTTACAATTATTGCAAAAACAATACTCTTAACCACGCACATCATTATATCATCATAAAACTCAATTGAACTTGACATGCCTGACCAAAACGTTCCTTCATCAACTCCAAGCCAGTCAACACCAACTAACTTCCCGCCATAAATACCAACAACTACAAAAATTACAGATAATAAAGGTAACGAAACTACGCCAGCATAAAATCTTGGAGCAATTACTCTTCTTAACGGGTCAACTGCCATCATTTCTAAAGATGTAAGCTGTTCTGTTACTTTCTTTAATCCTATTTCGGCAGTTAGAGAAGACCCCGCTCTTCCAGCAAATAACAAAGCTGCAACTACTGGACCTAATTCTCTAATAATAGACAAAGCTACTAGCTGACCTAACGCTCCTTCTGCCATGAAATCAACAAGAACATTATATCCTTGTAAACCAAGCACCATACCTATAAATACGCCTGATACTACGATGATACTGACAGACTGAACACCTACAACATATAACTGTTGAACAAATTCTTTGAAATTTTTCTTAAACTCTGGTTTTCCAACAAGAGCCCAAAACATCATTATTGTTGCTTGACCAAAACATAAGATGTATTTGACACCAATTCTTCCTAAAAAACTAATAAATCCCATGTTACATATCCTCTATAAAATCTATAGTAGTAGGATAATTAAAAGGAACTGGTCCGTCATAATTTCCACTAATGAACTGGATTATCTTTTTGTCCTCTGTTTTCTCTAACTCTTGCGGAGTACCACTACCTATAATCTTTCCATCAGCAAAAATATAAACATAATCAGCTATAGACATAATTTCTTTAACGTCATGAGTTACAACTACAGAAGTAATACCTAAATTCTTATTAAGCACATTTATTAAGCGTAACAAAACTGCCATTGTAATAGGATCTTGCCCTACAAATGGTTCATCATACATTATTAGTTCAGGATCTAACGCTATAGAACGAGCTAAAGCTACTCTTCGAGCCATACCACCTGACAACTCATAAGGCATTAAATTAGCCGCACCTCTTAACCCCACAGCTTCAAGTTTCATTAAAACCATAGCTCTAATAACTTGTTCTGGTAACTTAGTATGTTCTCTTATAGGAAAAGCTACATTGTCAAATACATTTAAATCTGTAAATAATGCACCACTTTGAAAAAGCATACTCATTCTCTTTCGAATCTCATTCAAGTTCTTACGAGATATGCTATTTAAATCGATATCATCAAACAAAACACTACCAGAATCCGGAATATTTTGCCCACCAATCAATCTAAGTAATGTTGTTTTTCCTGTTCCACTTGGTCCCAATAACGCAGTTATTTTTCCTTTAGGTATTTTTAATGATACGTTATCGTATATTTTTCTTGAACCATATGAAAAAGAAAGATTTTTTATTTCAACTAATGCTTTCATCGTTTATCCATATAATTAAATTTTCATCATATAATAATACAAATAGCTTTTTTTTTCTAATTTTATATACAGTTATCAAGACAATATATGTTAAAAACGACTATCTTTAAAAGTAAATTTCATACTAAATAGAATTAAAGTTTTGTTATATCAAAACTAGATAAAATACTCAATTTTCTATATAATTTACACTTGTTGATATTAAGTAAATATCTATTTTTGCATATTATTAAAATATATTTAAAAGCTATAAATTTATGTTAATGACACCTTATCTGACAATTGATACCGAACTACGATCTAAATTAAAAAATATTAAGGCATTGTTATCTGATGTTGATGGCGTATTGTCAAATGGATACATCTATTTAGGTAATAATGGTAACGAATACAAATCATTCAATGTTAAGGATGGCTGTGGAATAGTTACAATTCAAAAATACGGCATTAAATTTGGTGTCATAACAGGAAGAAAATCCAAGATCGTTGAAGAACGAATGAAATCACTAAAGGTTGAAATTGTATACCAAGGAATCGATAATAAAGTATCATCTCTCCAGCAAATTATGAGTGATTACAATTTAAAAGCTGAAGAAATAGCTTATATTGGTGACGATGTTATCGATATACCTGTTTTTGAAAAAGTTGGTTTTAGCGCTACTCCACAAGATGCTCACCCATATGCTAAGGAAAACTGTGATTATGTGTGCAAACTAAACGGCGGAGAAGGAGCGATTAGAGAAATTTGCGATTTAATCATGTTAGCTCAAAACGTTAACGCATTAACCCCAGAGAAAAGTTTATGATCAGATTAAGCCTTTTACTTTTACTTGTTATTTCATCATATGCTTTTTATAAGTTCTCATCTATGAATACGACAACTATTCAAGAAGAGATTTTATTATCAAAACCTACCTATACCGCAAAGAATTTAAAAACAACAATATTTAATGAAAAAGGGATACCTTATAAAACTTTATTTACCAAAAGTTTAGAACATTACAAATTTATTGACCAAACCGATTTATCAAACATCACATTCTCATATACAATTAACAATGAAGAAAACAATAAATCCAAGAATTCGTCAATATCAAACGAAACATGGACTATTGTTTCAGATTACGGCGTACTTGACGGAAACGATAGATTGTCATTACGCTCAAATGTAAAAGCAACAACAGATAGAAAAGATTCCATAATCAATACAATAGAATCAGATTATTTAGAAATTGACTTTGGAGTAAGTGAAATCAGAACCCCTAGTAAAGTGTATCTAAAAGGTAACCAATTATACAACTATGGATACAACCTAAAAGGAAACTTCAAAACAAACAATTATTCATTATTAAAGGGATGTCATGCTAAATATGAAATCAAGAATAATTAATTTATTAAAAGCTATTAGCATAGTATCAGTACTATTACCATTACCAGCTTCTGCAATACAAGAAGACTTTGATAAGCCTATTTCTGCTTCATCTAATCAACAGATCGCAGAATTAAACAAAAACAAGCTTACTTTTATCGATAACGTAGAGATAATCCAAGGTACATTAAAAATAAATGCTAATAAAGTAGAGATATTCAAAAACGATAAAGGTCAAGTTGATAAAATCATTTCATACGGTAATCCTGTTACATATACTCAAATGATGGACAACAATAGACCAATAGAGGCAAAATCTCAAATACTAAGCTATGATACTATAAACAAAATTATAGTATTACAGAAGAAAGCTTCTATAACTCAAGAAGATTCTCAAATTTCTGGAGAAAAAATTGAGTACGATTTAATTAAAGAAACAATGAAGGCACAAGGAGAAAAGAAAAAGGACCGTGTTATAACCACATTTGTACCTAATAACCTAAAAAAGCAAATTGAAGACTCAAAAACCAAGAAGTAGTGATAATTATGGCATTATTAAAAGCAACTGAACTTGTAAAACAATACAAAAACAGAATAGTAGTAAACAACGTTAATCTTGAGGTAAAAACAGGACAAATAGTTGGTTTACTAGGTCCTAATGGTGCTGGTAAAACTACATCATTCTATATGATCGTTGGTATCGTTAAAGTTGACCAAGGTTCTATTTTTATAGATGATGAAAATATTACTCACAAACCAATGGATAAAAGAGCACAACTAGGTCTTGGTTATCTTCCCCAAGAAGCTTCAATATGGCGTAAATTAACTGTAAAAGAAAACCTTATGGGAGCATTACAGTTAAATAAAAAAATCAAATCAAGAAAAGAACGCAAAGATAGAATGTATCAATTACTAAACGAATTTAGAATTGAACATATAGCTAATAATACTGGCATGAGCTTATCTGGTGGAGAAAGAAGAAGAGTTGAAATAGCAAGAGCTCTTGCTTCAGACCCTAAATTCATTTTATTAGATGAACCTTTTGCAGGTGTTGACCCTATTTCTGTTAATGAAATAAAAAACATCATCAAGCAACTTAAGAACAGAGGCTTAGGAGTGTTAATTACAGACCATAATGTTAGAGAAACCCTTGACGTATGTGAACACGCTTACATTGTTAACAAAGGAACAATGATCGCTCAAGGAGAACCTAGTACAATATTAAATAATGAATTAGTTAAATCAGTATATTTAGGTGAAAATTTCACCATTTAAGATATTTTGTACTAGGGATGAATTTATGAAGAATTCTCTTAATTTAAGACAAGCCAACATTCAAACACTAGCAATGACTCCTCAATTGCAACAAGCCATAAGATTGTTGCAATTATCATCTGTTGAGTTAGCTGTCGAAATTCAAGAGAATTTAGAAAAGAATCCATTATTAGAAATTGATGAAACCAATAATATCAGTCCTATTGAATCGTTTGAAGCAATGGTTCAAAGTGAAAATGCACAAAATAAATACGATAGTGACGATGATTATCATTCAAATTATGACCTACCTCATGAAGATTTAACACCATTAACAAACAATATAAATTCTTCTGACAGCATTTCTCACAATGACTCTACTACACGTGATTCAGATATGCCAAACAGTTCAGATCCCTGGAGTGAAAACAATATTAATGGGGCAAGTGTTTCAAAATCTTCCTTCGATATTGATGATGAAATGTATCAAGGTGAAACATCTTACGATCTTAAAGATCACCTAATGTGGCAATTAAACCTAACTCCATGTACAGAAAAAGATAAATTTATAGCTACAGTAATCATTGATGCTATAAACGATTCTGGCTATGTATCAGAATCAATTGAAGAAATTATTTCAGCTGTCAAACTTGAATACGAAGAAGTAACTGAAGATGAAATTGAAGTAGTATTTAAATTACTTCAGCACTTTGATCCTATTGGTGTAGCATGTAGAAACATCAAGGAGTCATTACTTATTCAGTTAGAACAGTATAATAAAGATGACAAAAGCGTTCAAATAGCTGGAGAAATTATATCTAATTATTTAGAAATTCTTGGTAACAAGGATTTTAAAACACTTGCAAAGAAACTAAATGTTAAAGATGAAGCTTTATTAAAAGAAGCTGTTGATACCATTAAATCTCTTGAACCAAGACCTGGTAACTGTATCATATCAAAAAAGAATGAATTTATTATTCCTGATGTAGCTGTAGTAAAAAAAGAAGGAAAATGGGTTGCAGAATTAAATCCAGCGTCGGTGCCAAAGTTACAGATCAATCAAACATATGCGGAATTATGTAAAACAGTTACTAATGCTTCTGACTCAAAATACATCAAAGGACAAATGCAAGAAGCTACTTGGTTTATTCAAAGCTTAAACAAAAGAAATGAAACACTTCTAAAGGTTGCTAACTGTATTGTAAAGTATCAAGAAGAGTTCTTTGAGAAAGGAGCTCATGCCATGAAGCCTATGGTTCTTAGCGACATCTCTAGCGAAGTAGAAATGCATGAATCTACAATCTCAAGAGTAACAACAGAAAAATATATGCACACTCCTAGAGGAACATTTGAATTAAAATACTTCTTCTCTAGTCATGTTAATACTGAAAACGGTGGAACATTCTCTTCAACAGCTATTCGTGCTCTGATAAAAGAACTTATTTCATCAGAACCTAAAAATAAGCCTTATAGCGATAGTCAATTATCCGAGATGTTAAATACTAAAGGAATAATAGTAGCAAGAAGAACTGTAGCCAAATACAGAGAATCACTAAACATCCCTCCGTCTAGCCAAAGAAAAGGAATATAAAGACTCTAGGCATAACCGTCAAAATCAAACACATATTCAAAAATTAAAGGAAGCTAAAAGCTTCCTTTAATTTAAAATCTTTAGTTAAACTCTATTCCTAAAGGTTGTTTGCTAGTAATAAAATTCTTAATTTTGGTTAAAGCTTGTTTTTCTAATTGTCTAACTCTTTCAAGAGATACCCCTAAGTACTCAGACAACTCTTGTAAAGTTAACTTATCATCATTTAACCATCTATTTTGAATTATAAACTTTGCTCTATCATCTAATTGTTCTAAAGCATTCTTTAAGGATAGGTTAATCATACGACTATTATCTTGCTCTTCTAACGCCAATGCAAAATCAGAGTTAGAATCTTCAACATAACTCGCTGGAGCAAAAAATTCTTCTTCAGAATCGTTTGCGTCGGCACTGTAATCATACGCAAAGTCATTACCAGATAAACGAGTTTCCATTTCCTCTACATCATCAATACTTACGCCTAAATTTTCAGCAAGATCCTTCTTTTCTTGTGAATTAAACCAACCTAAATGTTTTTTTGCTTGCTTTAATTTAAAAAACAGTTTTCTTTGAGCTTTTGTTGTCGCAATCTTAACTAGACGCCAATTCTTTATAACATAGTCATGAATTTCTGCTTTTATCCAATGAACAGCGAATGCTGCCAATCTTACACCTTGATTAACATCAAAGCGTTTTACAGCTTTCATTAAACCTACTGTTCCCTCTTGTACTAAATCTGCTAGAGGTAAACCATATCCCAAGTAACCTCTTGCAATACTTACTACAAATCTTAAATGTGATAAAACTAATTGACGAGCAACGTCTACGTTTCCAGTTTCTTTAAACTCTAACGCTAAACGATATTCTTCCTCTGCTGTTAGCAGTGGAATGCTATTAACAACTTGAATGTAAGACTCAATGCTATCACAAGGAGCTAATAACATTGTTTTACTTTCATTAAACATTTTTAATCACTTCATCCTTTTAAAATTTATAGTAATAATAGATCAAATTTAACAAAAAATCATCAATTTAATTGAATTTTAGAAATATTATGTTTTGCTAACGATATTTATACAATAATAGATATTAGTAACATTGTTTTAAACTTAAAATATAGCATAAACCTTAATATAAAATACTTATAGTAATATACAATAAGGTTTTTAGTGTAATTCAAGAAGATGTTTTAAAACAATCTTTATACATAATCCTAAAATTTAAATCTAAATTTTCACGTAATGTATCGAAAAACTTTTATTCTCTTTCTTTAATAACAGAAACAATTATAAATCTTTGTGTTCCTTATGCCGCGAATAGAAGTATTTGAAGCTCCTAAATTATCTTTTGAAGGTAAAGGAGAGACAAAATTATGTATCTGCGATTCTAAATAGTTACGTTTAAATTAGAATTTAATCAATCAACTTTTAATCGTTTTAGAGGTCAATTTTTTCGACCGTTATGCAATTTACAAAAAGTGCTTGAAAAAATAATTAATTAAGCGATCATAAGCGCGTCAATTTTTATAAGGAATTAATCAAATGAAAAAAATTTTAACAATGATTACTATTATGTTTTTTATGTCAGGTTGCGGTTTAGTGGCTAAAACAGTCTCATCTGAAGACTCGTATTTAGATAAGGCTGAATTCGCTGTAGGAATAAAAAAAGAAAATTTATCAATAGTTCCTGGTAGTATCACTTCATCTATTGACAGTGTTCATTTTACAGTTACAGATAAAAAGAATAATTATTATAAATGCTATTATACAACACTCATGTCAGTTATTGATTCAGATGCTTTATGTACAAAGATTAGAAATGATGGTTCTGAAGATAAAGTAGGTTCTGTTCCAAATTGTAATGCATTATTAAAAGCTGCTGGTAAGTGCTAAGTTTATACGTTTTGAATATTTAAAAAGGTATAAACCATTTTTAATGTTTTGTGTTTATTGTGTATAAATTTAAAAATTTATACACAGTAAACCTAAATTTATGTATTATAATTTTATTTCTACAAATTCTTTATTAGAGCATATTACTACTCTAAAAAGTATTAAATTATCATTTTAATTGAATTTTCGAAATATTATGCTTTGCTGATAATATTGAAACAAAAATAGATATAAGTACGCTAATTCCAAAAATCATCAATATTTCTAAAAAAGATAAAGAATATATTTCTATATTTGTAGAATATGATTTTGATATATCTTCTACAAAAAATCCTGCAATAATTACCATTATCGTTGTAAACCATATCGATAATATGGCCCCACATATGCCAAACCACATACCAAGATACATATAAGGCTGACATACATACCAATCGGTTGCTCCAACCAATTTCATAACTTCAATTTCATCTTTATATATCAATACTCTATTAGAAATAGTTGTAATCATAGACATAATGTACGACAGCAACAATATCGCTGCAACAATAAAATTTATAATTTCTAAAAATACTATTATTGACGTAATTTTACTTATCCAATCTTTATCTACTCTAACTAATTCAACATTTGGCATGCTGTAAAGATCCGACACTACTACATCTAACTTCTTATCTTGTAAATATTCTACGTTTGGTTTGATAACAATTACATGTGGTAAAGGATTCTTATCTTCATCATCAACAAATAAATCACTAGAAATACCTAATCTATCAGTAAATTCAATCAAACCTTCGTTATTTAAAATAATCTCAACATTATTAAATCTTTTATCTTTAATAAAAATATCTTTATATTTAGCTATCGTTAACGAATCTACGTCTGAATTGATATAAACAACGATATTACGTCCCATCGTGATATTATTTGTAAGAATTGTTGTATTTTTAACAATTAGGTAGAAAACAGAAGGTATAGTTAAACTTATAGCAATTACAGCAATTGTAATTAAAGAACCTATAAAATCTTTTGCAAATAAAATCCTCAGAGTATATTTAAAATCAGAAACATTCTTTAAAAATCCCTTAACAAATCTCTGAAATAACATTTAATGTAATCCTTTACTATAATCCGAGCATATACAAACGATTATCAAAACTTTAACTATTTAATAACCTTCCATCCTGTAACTGCATAACTCTATGCTTCAAAGCATTAATCAATCCTAGGTCATGGGTCGCCATAACAACTGTTGTTCCTTGTTTATTTAAATCATTAAATAACTTCAATATCTCCAGGGATAATTTACTATCCATGTTTCCTGTTGGTTCGTCAGCTAAAATTAGACTAGGCTCAGAAATTATTGCTCTAGCTATTCCTACACGCTGTTGTTCACCTGTACTCAAGAACATTGGATAGTCATTTCGACGATATTTTAATCCGACTTTTTCAAGAACTTCGTCTACTTTTATAATAACATCGTCCTCATCAACCCCCTTTATTAACAGTGGTAAAGCGACATTCTCCCCTACAGTTCTATTCACCATCAATCTATAATCTTGAAATACCATTCCTATCTTACGACGATAAAAAGGAATCTCTTTATTGCTGATATTTGTAATATCTTGCTTATCAACAATAACCTGTCCTTCACAGGCTTTATCCATTGCAGCAATAATTCTTAGAAGAGAACTTTTACCTGCACCAGAATGACCTGTTAAAAAAACGAATTCACCTTCAGAGATATGAAAACTAATGTTATCTAACGCATGTTTTCCATGCAAGTAATACTTACTAACATTACTTAATTTAATCATACTATTGATTACTCGTTTTTTGAGAAGATAGCATTAACAAAGTCAGATGAATTAAACTCTCTTAAATCATCCACCCCTTCTCCAATACCTATATAACGAATAGGTATACCGAATTTCTCCGACAAATTAAATACAATACCACCCTTAGCTGTTCCATCAAGCTTAGTGACATTAATACCTGTCAAATTAACTACCTCATTAAATACCTTTGCTTGAGCGATAGCATTTTGTCCAGTTGTTGCATCTACAGTTAAAAAAACTTCATGAGGTGCCGCAGGATCGATTTTTTTCAACACTCTAACAATCTTTTGTAATTCATCCATAAGATTTGATTTATTATGTAAACGGCCCGCTGTATCAGCAATCAACACATCAACCTTCTTTGCTGTTGCACTATTTAAAGCATCAAAGATTACAGAAGCGCTATCAGCTCCTTCACTTTGACTGATAACTGGGACACCATTCTTTTCTCCCCAGTACTTTAATTGTTCAACAGCTGCAGCTCTAAACGTATCACCAGCCGCTAACATAACGCTTAAACCTTGTTGTTTGTACTTATTGGCTAACTTTCCAATAGTTGTTGTTTTTCCAACACCATTTACACCTACCATTAGTATAACCTTTGGTAAGTTTACTGATTTTTCTACCACAAAAGGAGTATCTACTTTTTTCAGAATATTTTCTAAATATTCTGACAATTTCTTAACTAACTCGTCTGTATTCTGTAACTGAGACATAGATAGTTCTTTTTCTAATTGTTGAATCAATTTTGAAGTTAACTCTGTTCCGAAATCTGATGTTATTAATAATTCTTCTAACTCTTCAAATAACTCATCATTTATTTTTTTTCCTTTGATAATTCTTAAAAAACCAAGTCCCAAACTCTCTCTTGTTCTCTTTAAACCATTAAATAGCTTGGAAAAAACACCATTCTTACTCTTTGGTTTTTCTATTACTTCTTCAATTTCAGAGACTTGTTCAACTTTTTTAGCTTCTGTTTCTTCTTGCATATCTTCTTCAATCTTTTGTTCTTGTTGATTATTAGAAGATACTTCATCAACTTTATCATCATTATTTAATTCAAGTTGTTCCTTATTTTGTAAGCTTTCATCATCTAAAATTTCTTTTTTTTCTGCCTTTTTTGATGAAAACCATGAAAATAATTTCTTTGCCATAACTTAATTTCCATTTATTTTGTTCACTAATTTGCTACACTATAACAAAATACATAACTATGTGCAAAAAGAGAAAATCAAAAATGTCTAAAACAAATAAAAATGGATATATAAGAATAATTGGTGGAATATATAAGAGCAGAAAATTAACAGTAATTAACGCAGAATCTTTACGCCCTACAACAGATAGAGTTAAAGAAACTGTCTTTAATTGGTTGATGTTTAAAATCAACAACACCAATGTATTAGATCTTTTTGCTGGAAGTGGTAGTCTTGGTTTTGAAGCGTTATCAAGAGGAGCTCAAAAAGTAACATTTATAGAGCAAAATCCAAAGGTATGCAAAGCGTTATCTGATAATGCAGAAAACTTAAAGGCTAATAACTGTGAAATTTTAAATAAAGATGCACTTCATTTTCTAGATACAACCCCAGAGACATACGATTTAATCTTCATAGATCCACCTTTTAGAAAAGGTTTTGTTGAGACAGTATTATCGAAACTAACACCTCCATTATTAAAAAATGGTACTTTAATTTATATCGAAAATGAAAATGAAAATCAAATCACTGTACCTGCAAATTTCAAACTTCTAAATGAATTGAAATGCGGGCAAGTTTTATCAAGACTTTTTATTTATGAAAACTAACAACTATTTCATTCTATCTAAATAATCCACAACTAAATATTGGGCATGCTGGATTTGAGCAACAGTTAATTGTAACGCCACCTCATCTCTCAGACATTGAGCATCTGGGAAAAAATTAGAATTTATAGTTGCAAGTACACTCCACATATATGCATCTACTAAGCTTGGAGACAAACCTCCTGTTCCATTCTTAAACATCTTAGCTAACTCATACTGAGCAACCGAATCTCCATTTCTCGCAGCTGTCGTAAATAAATCCGCTGCGTGAATCAAATTCTTTTCACAATACTCCCCTTCAACTAATAACTTGCCTAGCATTGTTGCCGATTTGATGTGATTTTGTTTTATTGCATTATCTAAATAATTTAACGCAAGCTGTGGATTTTGTTTTACATTTTTTCCTTTAATATATTCTGTAGCTAAAAAGTACTGCGCGTCTGCATTTCCTTGTTCTGCAGCAATCTGCATTAGTTCTATTACTTTTGTAATGCTGCTATTTTCAATTCTTCCTTCTATACGAAGATTTGCATATACATATGCACAATCTGCTTCATTTTTATCAACACCAAGCTCTAACCAACGAACTGCTTCTGAAATATTATTTAATTTTTTTAAATATACATTTGCAATTAAAAGACAAGCATTCCAATGATTAGATGATACTAATTTTCTGTAATAACGAATAGCTTTTTCATAGTGATGAACACTATCATATTGTTCATAAATTTTACCGATAGCTTCGTATGACAGAACATGTCCCTTTCCTGCAGCTGTCTTAAAATAGTCTAAAGCATGTTCTAAATCTACACTTGCAGCGTATCCATCTCTATGACACACACCTTGCATATGAATAGCTGGGGGATAACCATTTTGGGCTGACATTCTAAAATAGTCATATGCTCTATTATAATTTTTAGCAACATACACTCCATCAAAATATAACTTTCCTAATTCATACATTGATTCAAAGTTACCTAGATCTGATGAATTTTCTAATAAGGTAATAGCCTTTGCATAATTCTTTTCAATTCCGATACCTGAAAAATAAAGCTTTGATAATAAAAACATTGCTCTCGAATTCTTGTTTTCGACTTCCTTTTGTAAAAGACTTATAGCACTATCATAATTATGTGTAGTGTTTTCACTATTTAAATAAAACTCTGCTAATTCAATAACAGCATCCTTATCATTTTCTTTTGCAGCCTCTGCTAAAAATTTTTCTGCAAGAGTGATATGCTTAGGACAACCTATCCCTTTTAAATAACATAAACCTAATTGATATTTTGCTTTTGAATAATTTTTTTCTTTAGCTTGTAAAAATAAATTAAATGCTTTTTCATTATCATTCAAAACACCACGACCATTCTTATACATAAGAGCTAAATTATACATAGCCTCTGCATTGCCATTTTTTACAGCACTATCGTACCATTTTATTGCTTGTGACAAATCAGCATCAATATTTGATCCTTTTTCATAAAGCTTTGCCATTTCTACTTGAGCTTCTATGCATCCATGAATAGCAGCCAGCTTTAACCATTTTAATGAACTATTGATATCTGAAACAACCCCAATTCCATCCCTATACATCATAGATAAAAACATCTCAGCATTTTTAAAGCCATGCTCTGCTGACTTTTCAATATAATCAAATGCTAATCTATACTTTTTGTAATATGGTGATTCAGGATTACTTCTATACCAAGAATATCTACTTTTACCTTGTAATAATCCTCTTTCCTTCTCGATATCATTATCAGCTTCATTTTTTATAATTAAGCCAAATTCATACATTGCATAGTAGTTTCCGGATTCGGCCGCTATTTTAAACCAACGTCTTGATAATGTATTTTCATTAGAACTTTCATTTCTTCTACAAATACAAGCAAACTTGTATTGTGCATCACTGTGACCTAATTCTGCAGCTTTATTATAGAGAAAAGCAGCTTTATCCTCTAATTTTGCTACCCCTTTACCGTTATCATAAAGCTCTGCAAGCATGTAGATTGCGTCTTTTTCGTTTTGCTTAGCAGCGATAGATAACAACTCTATAGCTTCTTGTTTCTTATCCTCATCTAAATATAACTTTGCTAATTCTTTATTTGCCTCTACAACTCCATTGTTAATTGCTTCTTGAAAGTACTCTTTTGCCTTATTTACATCTCGATCAACAATTTCTCCGCTTAAAATAATTTTGCCAAGTATATGATAAGCACACGGATACAAAGTTTTTATTTTTTCGAGCTTTTGAATTCCTAAGGATGGATTATAAAATCCTAATTTTTTATCACAATATATGTCAGCTAATTTACTTATAGCATTAATTACTCCATATTCAGCAGCTCTACTTATCCACAAGACACCTTGTAACAAATCCTTTTTTACTATATCCCCCTCTAGGAACAAATTACCTAATTCATATTGTGCTACGGAGTTCCCTTTTTGAGCTGCTCTTTCTAACCAAAATACACCATCTCTATTGTTGCCTTCATCTAAATTATAATGAGCTAAATCATACATAGCAAAAAGATCACCCTGAATCGCTTTTTGCTGTAAAGAAGATAAATGAGACTCATTTATTTCGGATACTTCTTCAAAATCTACATTTTCTTCCTTTTTTTCTAAAATATTAACATTTGAGTCACCAAAATGACGAAGTTTGTACAGCGCAGGTAAATACCCTGCATGAGCACTCTTTTCTAATAATTCTTTTGCAGACAACGTACTTATAGGTAAACTTTTCCCATCATGAATCATGTTACCTAAATAAAACATCGCTTCTGGGTCGCCTTTATTAACAAGTTGACCAAAAATTATGCTTGCTTGTTCGTAATTACCACTACGATAAGCTACCTTGCCTTGCTCTATACTTACTTCTTCCATCTTGTTCTCTTATTTTTACATCCATATATGAATAGTTTAACTATAAAGACAAAAAAAACAGTTAACTAAGACTGTTTTTTTAATTTTCTGACAAATGAAGTTTAATTAACATAAATATCAAATCTATGTCCTTTTGAGAGAACATTTGACGAAACAACATCTAAAGGAGGAGCCCATTTAGGATTTTTCATTACAACTTTTAAGTTAGTTATTTCTTTTGCACGTTGAAACAATTGCATTACATCATCATCCTGTCCAACAAGCTCATGAAATACTTGCATATCCTTTTTTACTAGAGCTGATTTCACTTTTTCAGGATACATTGGATCAATATATACTACGTCCGGATTCAATTCACCATCGTATTCATATATCGTATGTTTATCCTCTAAGATTAAGTTATTCCTTATCAATTCAGATATATCTGTTTCAGAATTGACTGCACGCTCAATCCCATTTTTAAGTAATAGTCTAACAATAGGATTTCGTTCAAACATATGAACCTGTGCTCCGTTACAAGCAAGGATAAACGCATCCCTTGCAAGTCCTGCTGTTGCATCAAAAATTACTGGATTTTTCTTTTTTCCAAAGCATGCTTTAACAACAAACTCTTTCCCATTTACAAATTTTCTTCTATGGTCAAGTTTACCATTAACAAAATCAACAAAAACAGGCTTCATTTTCATATCAGCAACAGTTACAACTGAAATAATATTATCCTCAATTGTTATAACTAAAGGTGACTTTGTTTTATATGCTCGACATAACTCGATATCTTCTATGTATTGTTTTGCACAATCTTTATCAATAATATTAATTTGTAAAGGAAATAAATTGCTCATTAAACCAAGGCTCTCACTTTTGCAATAATATCTTTACCATCAGGCAAAACACCGTGCCACAATTGGAAACTTAATGCAGCTTGACCTACTAACATACCTAACCCATCAGAGACATTATCCTTTGAAACACCTTGTTCTACACACCATTTCAAAAATGAAGTTTCTCCGCTTGATGTATACATAAGATCATAACAACAAGTATTTAATTTAAAAATTTGTTTAGAAATTGATGGAACATGATTAGATAAACTTAATGATGTTGCATTTATTACAATATCATATTTCTTATCCAAATCATTTGTTGATTCTAAAGTACCAACTGAAATAGAAGGATAATCCTCTTGAATGAGCTTAGCTTTCTCAAATGTTCTATTTATCAAAGAAATACTCTTTGGATTAAGCTCTAATATTGGCCCTAGTATGCCTCTGCTTGCCCCTCCTGCACCTATAATAAGGATATCTTTATCTGCAAGCTCCCAACCTAAACGTTTAAAATCCCAGACAATGCCGTCGCCATCTGTATTATCACCAACAACCTTTCCATTTTCAAAAAATTTTAAGGTATTTACAGCTTTTGCTTTTTTAGCTCTGTCAGTTAATTCTGTAGCATAAGCATATGCTTGCTCTTTAAATGGAACAGTTATATTTAAGCCTAGTCCACCGTTCTCCCTAAACTTATCCACACATTGAACAAAACCATCTAAAGGACATAACAGGAAGTCATATATTAATTCAATATTTGTCTCTATGGAAAACTCTTTATGAATAAACGGTGATTTACTATGTTTTATAGGATTTCCTAATACTGCAAATTTTTTCATAATACTATCTCAATACTTCACCTGTTAACAAATTAACAATAGATGTTGTGTTTTGTAATCCTTCGACCTTATCATCTAAAATAAAATCAATCAGATTTTCAAAACGTGTTCGAACCATATCATATGTAAGCAAAGGCTGTTCCCCTGTAACATTACAGCTTGTCGATATGATTGGCTTACCATATAAATTACAAAGCTTACAAATTGTTGGATTAGAACTAACTCTTATAGCAACTGTATCCTTATATCCTGTAATGCTTTTAGGTACTTTATCTGACGCAGGAACAATAAATGTATATGGTCCAGGCCATTTACTTAATAAATGGTCTATATGTTTTTTAGATAAAGAATCTAAAGCAATTAAATCTTTAGCTTGTTCAAAAGAAGCACAAACTAAAATCATACCTTTTGCTAAAGGTCTATTCTTTATTAATAAAATTTTTTCAACAACATCATTATTAAAAGGATCACCACCTATTCCATACACACTTTCTGTAGGATAAGCAATTACTCCACCACTTTTAATAACATCTACAGCCTTCTGATAATCTATATCGATATTTAGCATAATTTTTCTTGTAAAGCTTTATCTTTTGCAATTACATCTTCTGCACACTGCTGTCTTTCTTGTCTTAATTTTTCAGATAAATCATCATCTGCCACTGCAATAATTTGAGCAGCTAAATACCCGGCATTTTTTGCTCCTGCCTTACCAACAGCAACTGTAGCAACAGGAATACCACCTGGCATCATAACTGTTGAATATAAAGCATCAACTCCATTTAAAGGACCACAATCTACAGGAATACCAATTACTGGCTTAACTGTCATAGCAGCAACAGCTCCCGCTAAATGAGCTGCCAAACCTGCTGCACATATAAACACCTTACATCCTCTTGCTTCAGCGTCTTTTACATAATTTTTTGTAACTTCTGGTGTACGATGGGCTGAGGTGATTTTTACTTCATACTTCACATTAAACTTATTTAAAACTTCTAAAGTGTTATTAACCAATGGAAGATCAGAATCTGACCCCATTAAAATTGCTACAAAATCATTAGACATACAAACCACCTTTTTTAAAACATTAAACCTTTAAATACAATATTACTTTTGAATTAAAACCTTACATTTACAATTCAAACACTCACGAACTATGTTCTTAGAATAATTTTTTTCAGACATATATGGGTATGAACAATTTTCACATTTAAGTTTTTTAATTTTGCTAAAACAACTAAACGTACAATTTGGATAATTAGAACATCCCCAATATTGCTTATTATATCTATTTTTCTTTACAATCAAATCACCTTTTTTACAAATAGGGCAATTAATTTTTTCCTTAGTATCCTTATGTACAAAATCACAGTTAGGATAATTTGTACAACCTATGAACATCCCATAACGTCCATTTTTTACGGCTAATATTCCTTCACATTTAGGACACTTTACTCCTTCTAAAATCTTTTCAGTAGTCACATTAGACTTAAAAGGTAATGGCACTATGTATTTACAACTAGGAAAAGTTGAACATCCTAAAAATAAACCTTTATTGGATGATATAATCTTTAGACGAGAACCACAATTAGGACAAGAAGTAATCTCATTTACTTCTTTCTCTATTTCTTCAAAACTATCTAACATAAATAAAAAAGGTCATAATATAAATTATGACCTTATCCTTAAACATTACAAATTATGGTTGTAAAGCCTTGTACCCTACAGAAACAGAATCCTTTGCTTTCATGATGATTGCTAATGAAACATTTTCGTATGTACGATATACCATAACTTGACCAATTAATTCATTTGGTAACTTGTTTTCTGAACTTGCAGTCATACGCTTAGCAAGACCGTCAAATTCTGCATACTTATTAGAAGAAACATCTCTACCAGTAATTTGCTTACCTTCTCTCATAATCGAGAAAACATCACCAGGTGTAACACCGTCTTTGCTTCCTTTTCCTAGCATAACAGTATCATATTGACCTGCAACCTTTCCATCAAGTCCTAGAGAAACTACACTAGTATCAACCTTCGCAGCTTTTGGAACAAAGTATAAATTATTACCAGCGAAATCATTTAATGGTAATAGATAATCGCCTCTTTGAACTGCACTCTTGTTTTTAACAATAAATGCTTTTGTTAAGTTATTTGCCTCACCATCTGCTGTAACAATAACACCTACAAAGATAGCCTTATAACCTAACTCTTTACCTTCTTCATCCTTTATTAAGTCACCTTTATGGTATACACCATATTGTGTACCTTTAACAACGTTACCCTTTACATAAACATTTTCAGTTTCTGCAATTAATTCTCTGCCGTCATTATTACCAAAAACATAAGGTAAAGCGTCACAATCTAAAGGTAAAACCGTATCAGCTAATAAGAAAGGTTGAACTTTTGATGAGTCAACTGTAGGAATAGGATTACCTTTTTTAACTGCTGGTGTAGCTCTTTGAACATATGGTTTACCATCAACCCATACTAATGTTAAAACATCACCTGGATAAATCCAATGAGGATCATTAATCTGAGGATTAACATTCCAAATTTTTGGCCAATACCATGGCTTCTTTAAAAACTTACCTGAAATATCCCATAAAGTATCGCCTTTCTGAACTACATACTTTGTCGGATGATTTTCCTTAACCTCTAATACATCCGCATTTACAAAAGATGCTAATAAAAGAGTCCCAACAAATATTCCAATTTTTTTAAGTATCATAAGAAATCCCTGCTAACATTACATAAATTTGAAACAAATTCACTACATCAATAATGCAATGTAATGTTTCAAATAAATGAATATTACATTATATTAAAATGTTTTGATAATAATCTAATTTAATAGATTAAATCTAACAATGAAATACATCAATACATATATTGATTTTTTTAATTACTGATCACAATTTGTTAAAGTAATTATTTAAACTTTTGCTAAACGATATCTTAAACGATTTTTTAATTTTTACTATTATTAAACACTATATATGTGTAATTTTTTTGTTAATTCTTAACATATACATCTAAATACATATATATGATATAATTTAGACTATATTTTTATAGAATTCCTCAACCTACTTTATAATTCTATAAACAAAAAATCATATTAAAATATTCACATTACACCGAAGATTTAAGAAAAGATACAGCTATGTCACTATTAGAAATTTTATACTTCCCCGATGAACAATTAAGAAAGCCTTGCGAAACTGTTACAGTTTTTGATGAAAACTTAAGCAACAGCATAGCTGACATGTTTGAGACTATGTATGAAAACGAAGGCATCGGTCTTGCAGCTCCGCAGGTTGGAATTCATAAAAAAATATGTGTCATCGATATTGAAGGAAACAAAGATCCTAAGGATCAATTAGTACTAATCAATCCGAAAATTACTGAAAAATCTGGAGAAACAGGAATTGACGAAGGATGCTTAAGTGTTCCTGGTTTAAGAGCTCATGTAGATAGAGCTTTAAAAATAAAAGTTACTGCCCAAAACTTAAAGGGTGAAGAATTTACAATTGATGCAGAAGAATTATTAGCTATTTGTATCCAACACGAACTTGACCATTTAGACGGGAAGCTATTTATTGACTACCTATCACCTCTAAAGGTAAATTTATATAGAAAGAAAGCAGAAAAGCTTGCTAGAGAAAGAAAAAACCAAAGTAAAAATAAGGCATAAAATGAGAATTGTTTTCGCAGGAACTCCTGATTTTGCAGCTACACACTTAAAAGCTCTTATTGACAATAAATTTAATGTTGTAGCCGCGTACACACAACCTGACAGACCCAAGGGACGAGGTCATACTCTTGCTTATTCACCTGTAAAGGAAGTAGCTTTAAAAAATGATATCCCTGTTTTTCAACCACTTAACTTCAAAAACGAAGAAGACATCAATCAATTAAAAGAGCTAAACGCTGACATAATGGTAGTGGTCGCTTACGGTATTATTCTACCTAAAGCTGTTCTTGAAGCTGCTAAAAAAGGTTGTATAAACGTTCATGGTTCTATTTTACCGCGATGGAGAGGAGCTGCTCCTATTCAAAGGTCATTATTAGAAGGCGACAAGACAACTGGTGTAACAATAATCAAAATCAATGAAAAATTAGACGCAGGTGAAATGCTTTCAATTTCAGAAACAGAAATTACAAATAGTGATACCTCTTCAAGTTTATATTTAAAATTAGAGCAATTAGGAGCAACTACTTTAATCAATACACTAAATAATATCGATGATTATCTAGCAAACGCTGTTAAGCAAGATGAATCCCTAGTTACATACGCTGCGAAATTAAACAAAGAAGAAGCAGAAATTACTTTTGAAGATACTGCAGAAATTATTCACAGAAAAATTAGAGGATATAATCCTTGGCCAATGGCTTATTTTATGTACAACAACCTAACCATTAAAATCCATGAATCTGAAGTTATTGATAGTTCGAGCACATTCAAGGAAACAGGGGTTATACACAATGTATCTAAAAATGGCTTAGATATTACTACAGCTAAAGGTATTATTAGACTAATTAAAATTCAACTACCAAACAAAAAACCTATGTCATTAGTTGACATCTTAAATGGAAACAAAGAGCTATTTAAAACAGGTGGAAGACTTTAATGAAAATTAAATTATCTGCAAGAAGTATTGCTGCAAAAACAATTACTAATTTTTTTTCCGACAATAAATCAATCCAAATATTTCTTGCGGATAAAATCATCACTGACAACAAGGACGCATCTTTAATTAAAGAAATAGTTAACGGGGTAGTAAGAAACTATATCCAACTTAAAACGATATGTGAGAATTTTATCGACCGACCTTTAAAAGGTAAGCAAGCTATCGTTCAAAATATAATAATTGTTGCCCTATACCAAATAGAATACATGAGAATACCTGATTACGCCTCAATAAACGAGGCTGTAAAAAGCGCTCATGAATTAGATAAAAATTCTTTTAAAGGCCTAATAAACGCGGTACTTAGATCTTTTTGTAGAGAGCATGACGAGTGTATAAAACTAGTTAATAAATCATACGAAAGCAAATACTCTTGCCCGCAATGGCTCATACAAAAAATTAAAAACGAATACGGAAAAGATTATATTGAAAGTATATTATCTAACCAAAACCAAAAACCCCCTCTATGGATTCGTGTTAATACAAAAAAAATTTCTATAGAAACTTATACCCAAAAGTTACTGCAAAATAATATAGATTATTATGTTAGTCCAACATTAAAGGGAGCTATTCAAATAACAACTCCTATAAATGTCAATGAAATTCCTGACTTTGATAAAGATTATATATTTGTTCAAGATTTAGCAGCCCAATATTCATCAACTCTTCTTAATGCAGACGAAGGCGATATAATTCTTGATTGTTGCTGTGCTCCAGGCGGGAAAACAACCCATATCCTTGAATTATATGACAACATAAAGCTAGTATCTTTAGATAGTCAAAAAGATAGAATTCAAAGAGTTTACGAAAATCTAGAACGATTAAAACTTCAATCAACAGTTATATGCTATGACGCTTCTGCTCATTACTCAGCTTGGAGTCCGTACCCACAATACGACAAAATACTTTTAGATGCTCCTTGTTCTGCAACCGGGGTTATTAGAAGACATCCTGATATAAAATGGATAAGAACAGAAAAGGATGTTAGGAATATTATTAATTTACAAGAGAAAATTCTAGAAAATATGTGGTCAATTCTCAAACCTGGTGGAATTTTAATATATACAACTTGCTCATTACTCCCAGAAGAGAATAAAATTCAAATATGCAAATTTTTAGAGAAGCATAAAAATGCAAAACACATCCCTATAGAATTAGACCATCAGCACAACACGGACTTTGGTGTTCAAATTATGCCTGGTGAAAATAATATGGATGGATTTTATTACGCAAAAATAATGAAGATAGATGAGAAGTAGTCTATGAAAATAATAATATTAGGTGCAGGCGAAGTTGGCACAGGATTAGTTGAATATCTTATTGATGAAAACAATGAAATAACCATTGTTGATAACGATGTAGATAGATTAAGATTACTTCAAAATAGATATGACTTAAAGGTTGTTAATGGACATGCTTCATTTCCTGGTACACTAAGAAACGCCGATGCTAGTAACGCAGACCTTATTATTGCAGTAACAGGTTCAGATGAAACAAATATGCTAGCATGCCAATTAGCATCTTCATTATTCAAAACACCTAAAAAGATTGCGAGAATCAGAAATAACGACTACTTATTAGAAAAAGATATTTTATTTAATAAAAACTCGATTAACATCGACAATATTATTTCTCCAGAATATCTAATTACTGAAGAAATATCAAAACTAATTGAATATCCTGGAACTCTAAATATTGCTGACTTTTGTAACGATAAAATTTCATTAACATGTGTAAAAGCGTATTATGGTGGAGAATTAGTCGGCTATCCTGTTAACCATATAACTAAGCATATATCTAATGTTCCTGTTAATATTATCGCAATTTATAGAAACGGTAAATACATTCAAGTTAGTAATAACTCAATTATTGAAGCAGATGATGAAATCTTTTATGTTACACTAAAAGGTTACACAAGATATGTCATGTCTGTTATGCAAAAACTAGAAACACCATATCGAAGAATTATGATTTTTGGAGGTACAGATATCGGTGTTCAACTAGCTCATAAGCTATCAAAAAATTATATCGTAAAGCTCATTGAAACAAATGAAAGTAGAGCCTTAAAACTAGCAGATGAATTTGATAAAACAAAGGTAGAAGTCTGTTTTTCAGATCCTTCTAATACAGATTTTCTACAAGAAGAGCATATTGATCATATAGACTTATTTGTAGCTGTAAGTGAAAGCGATGAAAAAAACATAATGTCTTCTGTTCTTACAAAAAAAATGGGAGCAAAGAAAAATATCGTTCTAATCAAAAAACAGATCTATAAGACTATCATTGAAGGTGATGCTATTGATATCATAATCTCACCTCAAGATGCCACAATTTCTGCTTTATTAACAAATATTAGACATAACGGTGTTGAATCTGTGAAGACCCTAAGAAGAGGAGAAGCAGAAGGCTTAGAAGTTGTACTTAATGGTACAAAAGAAACAAGTAATATTATTGGAAAAAAATTTTCTGAAATAACATTACCTCCTTATACTACAATCTGTGCAGTAAGTAGAGATAATGTAATTAACATACCAAACTCTGAGTTTGAATTTGAGGAAAATGATAGGATTATATTCTATATATCAAATAAAAAATACATTAAAGAGTTAATCAAATTATTTACACCTTGTGCTAACTTCTTCCAAAAAGCATACAGAAGTAAACAAACAAATAATGAAATCGAATAATAACTAGGATTTGAAATGGTACTAAACATTAAAGTAATTCTATCATTATTAAGCAATGTCATTATCTTTTTGGCTTTATGCGGTTTTATTCCTGCAGCATATAGTTTCATATCAATTACTAAAGGTGGTGCTGAATTCTTAGCGTGGTCTACTTGTCTGATAATTATAGGAATTACTACAAAATATTTTACAAGAAACGCTCAATTTGAACGCATAACAGTAAAAGATATGTTTTTATTCACATCTTTAGTATGGATAACAATCATGCTATTTGCTGCTATTCCGATGTATTATATTACCGAGTTAAATTACATAAGTGCTTGCTACGAATCCTCTTCAGCTATCACTACAACAGGGAGCTCAGTACTTGCAAATATAGATACAACTCCAGAGAGTGTTATACTTTGGCGTTCATTACTACAGTACGTGGGTGGTATCGGGTTTATCGCGATTGGTATAGCAATCTTACCAAACCTGAACGTTGGAGGAATGAAACTTTTCCAAACAGAAAATTCAACTCAAAATTATAGCAACGTAACCCAAAAATCCAAATCATTAGCAAAAGGGATTTTGCTACTTTATTTTGTTCTAACGATCTTTGCTGTATTAACCTACCAATTACTTGGAATGAACACCTTTGACGCCTTTAATTACGCATTAACCTCCATGTCAACGGGTGGAATGGGAACAACCAATAACTCACTAAACGTATTTAACGGATCTATCCATTGGGCTATAGCAATATTTATGTTTATAAGCTCTTTACCGTATGCCGTTATGTTTATATGTCTCAAAGATTTAAATATTAAAAATATATTTAAAGACCAACAAGTTAAAGGCTTTACATATTTAATTATTTTCATATCTTTATTAGTAACACTCAATCTATATTTAAAGGAAAATTACAGCATCTCCGATGCTATTAGAGTTGGAACGTTTAATGTTATTAATATTTTATCAAGCTCAGGTTTTTCTCTTGATGACTACACTACAAAAAATGACTTCCTTACCCTATTGTTCCTTATCATATTACCTATAGGTGGTTGTTCTGGTTCAACTAGTGGCGGATTAAAGTTTTTTAGATTACAAATTCTATATACGTTAACTAAAAGACAAATAAAACAACTAATGCACCCATACGCTATATTTCCTCAAAGATACAACGGTCAAACTGTAAATGATACCATTATCAGATCCATTATCACATTCTTCCTTGTTTATTTAATTCTTTCAGGAATAAGTGCACTGCTTTTAACACTAAGTGGCATAGAACTTATGGAGGCAATTTCATTAACAATTTCCTGTGTTTCAAACATTGGACCTGCAATTGGTGAAACTTTCGGCCCTAACGGAAACTTCTCTGTACTAACAAGCTATCAAAAATCAATTTTAATAGTTGATATGCTTTTAGGTCGTCTAGAAGTATTAACAATGTTAATTTGTTTCTTCCCTTCATTCTGGAAGATATAAACCTAAATTCACATGAGCACAAAATTCTGGGGTATCAAATACTTTTATAACCGCCCCAGAAGTTGGGTGATTAAAACGTAAATAACAAGAATGAAGCTTTAAACGCTCTCCCGCAACTCCGTCACCATACAGACAGTCCCCTTCAATAGAGTGATTTATACACTTCATATGATGTCTTAATTGATGTGTACGACCAGTATAAGGTTCAAGAAGAACAAGTGTTCGATTCAAATGTTCTTCTCTTGCAACAACTCTATAAAATGTTAAAGCGTTTTTACCATTAACATAATCAGTTTTTTGAATAGGAGCATTGGTATATGACTTTGCTAAAAAGTCACGACTCATAGGATAATTAACAACACCACAATCATTGTTTATGATGCCTTTTACATACGCTACATAAAACTTCTGAACATTTCTAAGAGAAAATAACTTAGACAAAATTTGATTTGCTCTTTTATTTTTACTGAGCAAAACAATACCTGACGTACTTGTATCTAGTCTATGAATAGGATTGTAGTTTAAATTTTTTTGCTTCAATCTTACCACAAGACTATCTCTTGACACATTGCCAGGTACTGTTAATAAACCAGCAGGTTTAATTACTATAGAGATATCATTATCGTCATAAAGAAATTCAATTTCATCACGAGGAGGGTTATAACAATACTCTATTAATTTCATTCTACGATTTATTCTTCTTTAGCTTTCTATTTCTTGATAACCAATAGAAAAACGTTGCGACAGACACTATGAATACAATAATTGTCGCCAATGCATTAATTTCTGGATTCAAACCTCTTCTTACGCTAGAGAATACGACAATAGGAAGAGTCTGAGAGCTTGGCCCAGCCACAAATGATGTTATTACCAAATCATCCATCGCTAAAGTAAAAGCAAGTAACCAACCAGAAATAATTGCTGGGAAAATTGATGGTAATGTTATGAAGAAAAACGTTTTTATTGGTCCCGCCCCTAAATCAAGAGAAGCTTCCTCAATAGAATTATCCAGTTCTCTAAGTCTAGAACGAACAACTACAGCAACATAAGTGGATGTTACAGTAACCATGGCAATCCAAATTGTTATCATTCCTTTTTCTGGCCAACCTAATAGATCGTACAAAAATACAAAGAATAATAGCAATGATAAACCTATGATTACGTCCGGCAATACCATTGGAGCTGTTATGAACAGAGCAAAGAAATTTTCACCTCTAAACTTGGAGATTCGAACTAAAACTACTGCAGCTAAAGTCCCTATTAGAACTGCCATTGTTGCTGAGGAGAAGGCAATGATTAATGAATTAGCAACAGCTTGCATCATTTGTTTATCTGCAAACAATTCAAAATACCATTTAAATGAAAACCCACTCCATACAGTAACTAATTTACTTTCATTAAATGAATAAATTATTAAACTCACAATAGGAGCATACAAAAAAAGCATTCCTAAGAATATAATAATAAATCTGATCTTTGAGCCCATTTTATACTACTCTTATCTTGCAACAATTTCTTTTCTTTGATTCTTATAAAACAGCATTATTGGAATAATCAATAACAACAACATAATTGTCGCCACAGCAGATGCTAACGGCCAATCTCTATTGTTAAAGAATTCGTTCCATAATACCCTACCAATTAAATTAGAACCTGGACCACCTAATAACTCAGGGATAACAAATTCACCTACAACAGGAATAAATACAAGCATTGATCCTGCTATAATTCCACTGTATGTTTGTGGTACAAGTACTTTAAAGAAGCATGAAATCGGTCTACAACCTAAATCATATCCTGCCTCTATTAACGTATAATCTACGCGAACTAGTGCGGTATATAAAGGTAAAATCATGAAAGGCAAATAAGCATAAACAATACCTAAATAAACAGCAAAATCAGTTTGTAATAACTGTATCGGTTCATCAACAATACCTAACCAAATAAGAATATCGTTGATAATACCTTCTCTTTTTAACAAACCTATCCACGCGTAAACTCTTATTAAAAAAGACGTCCAACTTGGCAATATGATCAACATTAAAAATATATTTCTTGTTGCAGGTTTACAAGTTGATATTGCCCAAGCAAGAGGATAACCAACCAAAATACAAATAAGAGTTGATATGAAGGCTACTCTTAATGATTTTAGATAAGCTAAAATATAAGAATCATCTTCCCATAGTGTAATATAACTATAGAGATTAAGGTTAATGCTTAAAGTTGATTCCTCTTCATTAAACGAAAATAAAGATGTATACGGAGGAATTCCATATTCATTAATTCCAGCAAAACTTATCTTTAATATTATTGCAAATGGAATAAAGAAAAAAACAAACATCCACAAGTATGGTAGAGAAATAACTGCATATTTTTTCCAGCCATCTATGGAACTAGGACGTTTTATTTTTTTTAAAAGTTTTTTCATAATTCAACCTAATATCGATTTATTACAAAGTCAACGTAATACAAGATTCAGGATCCCAACTTAAATAAACTTCATCATTCCAAGTAGGTAACCCCACATTAAAACGATCAACATTAGGCAATGTCGTATTAACAATTTTTCCTGATTTCAATGTAACATAGTATATTGAAATATCTCCCATATAAGCAATATTACTAACAACTCCTGTTGTATAATTACAAGTTAGTTTATTACCATTTTCATCAATAGGGTGAGTCTTTTCGATATATATCTTTTCTGGTCTCATAGCAACAGTAACTTCCATACCGTCAGCTAAGTCTACATCTAAATCTAATACTATCTTACTATCAAGATCATCACATTTAATTATCGAACCAGCTTCAGGAGAAGATGTTTCTAATACAGAATTAAATAGATTGATTGAACCTATAAACTCAGCAGAGAAGCATGAATTTGGATTTTCATATATTTCTCTAGGTCCTCCAATCTGAATAAATTCTCCTCTATCCATTATTGCTATTCTTTCAGCCATTGTCATAGCTTCTTCTTGATCATGTGTAACCATAACACAAGTTACACCTACTCTTTCAATAATATCAACTAATTCAAGGCGCATCTTTTCTCTTAATTTCTTGTCAAGAGCACCCATAGGTTCATCTAAAAGTAATAAACGTGGTTGCTTTACAAGAGATCTTGCTAACGCTACTCTCTGTCTTTGTCCACCAGATAATTGATGTGGTTTTCTGTCTTTATACTCTTCCATATGAACAAGTTTTAACATTTTCATTACTCGTTCATCAATTTCGGACTTAGGTAAACCTTCCTGCTTTAAACCAAATGCAATATTCTTATATACAGACATATGAGGGAATAAAGCATATGATTGAAACATCATATTTATTGGACGTTTATATGGTGGAATATCCGTTAAATCCTTTCCGTCCAATAAAATAGAACCGCTAGTCGGAGATTCAAAACCTGCAAACATTCTTAGTAATGTTGACTTACCACATCCCGAAGAACCTAACAAGGCAAAAATTTCACCTTCATAAATAGTTAAATTTACCGAGTTAACGGCTAAATTAGCGTCGTAGCACTTAGTTAAATCCTTAATTTCCAAAAGAGGCTTACGTTCTTTCTTTGTACTAGCAACTGTAGTATTATTTGTTAACATAACTTCTTCTTTTTCTTTGGTATCAACATTCTGCATAATCAAGTCTTGAATCTCCAAACAAAATTTTATTTTCTACCTACTTTCACACGATCCCACAATTTGTTTAAATCTCTTAATAAACGTTGTGGAAGAACTTCTTTAATAAACATTTTCTTCATCATTTCATCAGGTATAAAGATATTAGGATTGTTTCTTACTTCTTCTGAAATATATGGATGAGCTGCCTTATTAGCACATGAATATGAAGTATATGATGAATTTAATGCCGAAATATCTTCTCTCATAAGGAAATTCATGAATTTTAAAGCATTTTCTACATGTTCAGCATCTTTTGTAATAGTCATCATATCATAGAAAATTAACGCACCTTCCTTAGGTACAACATATTCAATCCTAACGCCATTGTTAGCTTCTTTAGCTCTATCTCTAGCTTGCATCAAATCACCAGACCAACCTAATGTTATACAAATATCACCATTAGCAATGTCATTGATGTTTTGAGATGAATGGAAGTATGTAATATAAGGTCTGATAGACAATAATAATTCTTCTGCTTCTTTGTAATCTTTGATTTTACTTGAATTAGGATCTTTGCCTAAATAATTCATTACTGTTGGAATAACTTCTGTAGGAGCATTTAAGAACGCAACACCACAATCATTTAACTTTGCAATGTTTTCTGGTTTAAAAAGAATATCCCATGAATCAACTCTAAAACCTTTACCAAATCTTTTTTCGATCATATCGATATTATATGCAATACCAGTTGTACCAGCCATATAAGGTAACGAATATGTATTACCATTATCTAATTTAGACAACAATTTTAATTGGTCTTGATCTAAGTTTTTAATATTAGGTAACTTACTCTTATCTAAAGGTTGGAAAACTCCAGCCTTTATTTGTCTAACTAAAAAGTCTGACCCAGGAACAACAATATCGTAACCTGTTTTTCCTGCAAATAATTTTGCATCCAAAACTTCATTACTATCAAATAAATCATAAGTAACCTTAATTCCTGTTTCTTTTTCAAATTTAGGAATTATTGAAGGTTCAATATATTCATTCCAATTATAAACATTTAAAACTTTATCTTCTTCAGCGTTTGCACACATAGAAGCAAGTACAACAGTTGGGACAACAATACCTTTAAATAATTTATTTAACATCAATATGAATCTCCAATATCCAAAACAACAATATCTAAAGTCAAATAAAATTTACGTGTGAATTATATATAAAAAACCACATAAGTAACATAATTTTTAACATTAATTATGCAATAATTTACAAACGAGGAATTAACTGCTTGTTATTTTCTAGTAAATACATTTGTTGATATGTTACATACAATGACGAAATATTTCTTACATACTTTACAGTTTCAACTATTCCATGCTCTATTGCTATCTTTTCAACATTATTGAACCACTTATTAGGATTGTAACCTTTTAGCAAAGCTTCCTTCCTATATTTAGTAATTCTATTTGGACCGCAGTTATATCCAGCTAAAGCGAATAAAATCTTCTCACTTTGGTCAATTGAACTATCATTAAAATAGTTATCCAACATATATCTCATGTATTTTGTACCTGCGTGAACATTGTTATCAACATCATGCACACTATTAACATTTATATATTTTTCCTTTGCCGTACTTGGCAAAACTTGCATTATCCCTACTGCTCCTCTATTAGAAAGAGCTTTTGGATTTAAAGTGGATTCTTGATAAGATTGCGCCATTAAAAGCATCCAATCTATTTTGAATTTTTCACCGTAATTCTTAAAAATACGAGAAAATTTTGTAAATTTATCAATACTTATACCTAGTTTTTGTGAATTTTTCTTTGTATGACGGTAACTAAATGTTGGAAAAGTTCTCATATATTGATCATATATAGGTTTTCCCTTCAGCGTACCGTCTCTATATTCTGTCAAAAAATTATTCACAGCCTTATACATTTCAGGAGATTTGTGTCTCATAGCCCATGACATTGTTGAATTTATTTTAATAGGGAAGCTATGATTAAAATTTGTATTCAAGAACATTTTCTTCCAAATAACCATTTTAGAATCATTGACAACTGTAGCCGTAATTTCTCCCTTATCAACCATATCTACTAAGTCAGCATCTGACAAATACTCATCAACCTTTACTATATAAATTGGCTCTAAATCATGAGCCTTTAATAATACATTAACCTTCTTTAAACTTTCATAATAGCTGGAGCTTTCACGAACATGTACTATTTTCCCTGACAAATCGTAAAAACTTTTAATTTCGTGCATACGCTTTGTTGTCACAACTATTTCATTTATCCACAGTTTTTCAGGTTTTGAGAAATCTACATAGCGCTTATTTTCTTTAGTTGGAACCACCCCTAATGCTAAATCACCATATCCTTCACTAATTAAACGCATCATTTCATCTTGTCTTACAGGTATAAAATAAATCTTTAGATCCTTAGCAGATTGATAATTGTTCTTAATTAAATATTCTTTAAATTGCTTCATTAAAGCAACATGAAGTCCTGCTTGTCGCCCATTCTTCATAAAGAAACTTACGTTATCATAAACGACAAGCACACGTAAAAGGCTATTATCAATAATAGCCGATAAATCCTTTTGAGATCTCATGTTCTCGTCTAAAGTTTTAGACTGAACATTGGATATAAATACAATAGAAAAAATAATAAGTAAAACTTTTAAAAAGCTTTTATTTATTTTCATAAAGTCTTATTTAAATTCTTCCAGTCTTAAGCTGAAATATAAGCTTCTCTGCCGTACAAGAAAAACAAACATTAATCTTTACTTGTGAATTTTCTTCAGTTTTAGTAATCTTTGCATCTTTACATACATCTAGAGCAGCTGCCTCAATTTCACTTATTACTTCCTTTAATGATTCAATAGAACCATCTAAAAAGCATTCCCAGACTGTATCATCATCAGAAATAACTGTACCAATATCTGCACTACAACCACAATCAGTACAGCACTCATTTAAAATTTCATTCTTTTCAGACATGATAAATCACCTATCCTTAAACTTACTATAATAAAAACATTACATAAAAAGCAAAAATAAAGAAAAATATAAATTAATAATTGCGGAGCTTATAGAAGTTTTTTTCAAATAAGGGTCCAAAATTCCGCCGTTATTATTTTTATTTATGCAAAATTTTACAGACTTATACAATGGTATAAAACATAGAGCCAAACAAACGTTTAAAATCAATACTTTAAACGACCCGCACTCCACAAAAAAAGCATTTAAATAAACAAATGAACAAAAAACACTTAACAAAAATAAGACAAAGTGATAATTTTTTCCAAATTTAAGTCCATAAATTACTACTAAAGACCTCTTCCCTTGCATAGCATCAGATTCATAATCTCTTAAATTATTAACATTTAAAACCAAAGTAGACATCAATCCTGCGTTTATCGCTAGCAAATATGAATATGTTGAAATCATATGAGATACAACGTACTCAGCACCTAAAACAGAAACTAAACCGAAGAATATGAAAACGGAAATATCCCCTAACCCCTTATAGCCGTAAATCAAGCCAACAGTATATGTAATAGCCGCAACAATTGATAGCCCCCCGAGTATGAAAAAAACTATCATCTCATTAAAACTAAAACCAAATGATAATAATATAAATGAAATACCTGTAATACATGCTAAGACAGAACTTATAATGATTGCAATCTTCATTTCTTTAAGAGATATAAGACCTTGTTGTACAGCCCTTTTAGGTCCTATTCTTTTTTCATTATCTAACCCTGTTAAAGAATCTCCGTAATCATTTGCAAAATTTGACAACACTTGTAATAAAATAGCGGTAAGTAAGACAAGAACAGCTATACAAATAGAAGAACTAATTTCTCTTGAAATATTATTATGTACTCCAACAATTACGCCTAATAAAACTCCCGAAAAAGACAACGGTAACGTACGTAATCTAGCTGCAAGTATCCATCTATATATGTTCATTCTCAAAATGATCTCAAATTATTTAAAAAAAACATCAATAAAGTTATAATCTTATTATATTACCAATTTCATTAATGTGTATAAATAGAGTTTCTTAATAATGATTGTAAACAAATTAAAGTATTTATGTTCAAACAACTGCTACGATTGTATAGATCTAAATACTCTATATTCAAGAAAAGATGCAATTAAAGATATTCTTGATTTAATAGCATTCTCAAAAGTCGACTTTACAATCTTTATTTCTAAAGATAATACATTGTATATTGGATTCAATAAGCATAAGAAAATAAAAAGAACTAAAGCTATACCAACATTCTACTGTTCCAAGTTTAACCACAAAAACAAAATAGAAAAATATCAAACAGATATTACGTTTGTACTAAGCTCTAACAAACTTTGTATTTTCAAGCAAAGCAAGAAAGATTTGGATTTTTATTTTAATACAAATAACAAACAACAATCAGATAATTGTTTATATTCTATAAGTTCAAACAACTATATACATCCTAGTTATAAAGACTTTTGTAAACAGATAGAAAAACTAAAGACGTTATTTAAACAAAATTTTGTTAATAAATTTGTTTTAAATCGCAGTGTTGAAATAAAACAAGTAACTAAAATTAATATTAAAGGACTTTTAAAAAAGATACTTTATGAATATTTAATATCCAATAGTCCAAAAAACCATTTTTTATTTGTAAGATCTTTTAAAAAGCTAGACCATGCATTTATTTCATTTTCTCCAGAAACTTTACTGAGAATTCAAGAGAATACGTTATACACTGAAGCTCTAGCAGGATCATCAGAAAAAGATAATACACAAATACTAAAACAAAATAAAAACAAATGTGAAAACGCAATTGTTCAAGAAAGTATTTTATCTGTATTACAAAAATTTGGTTATGAAACTCGTATTGGAGATACAGAAATTATTCATTTACCATACATATCACACCTTAAAACCCCAATACAATGTAATATCAGTACAGGTGTAAAACTAAAAAAAATTATAAAACACCTACATCCTACTCCAGCAACTCTTGGTCATCCAAAAAAAAATTCACTACAACTACTAAAAGAGATGGATATCCCTAAGAGAAATTTCTTCGCAGGCATTGCTGGTGTAGAAACAGAAAACAACACTGATATAATTGTTTTACTTAGATCTGCGTATCTTCAGCAAAAATCTATTATTCTATATGCAGGAGCAGGCATAATGCCAGATTCAGACCCACAAATAGAATGGTCAGAAATAGCATTAAAAATGACTCCTATAATAGAACATTGTTTTAACAAAGATTGTATTGAAATGACAAAAGAATATATTAAAACCCATGAATAATATTATTTTAGCGTATGCAATTTTAAAATACCTACAACTCAATGGAACCACAGATTTTTTAATAGCCCCTGGTTCAAGAAGTTCCCCATTTGTGTTTGCACTTCATTTATTGAAAGATGTAAATATACACACACACTTTGACGAAAGAGCCTTACCATTCATAGCATTAGGTATCGCAAAAGCATCAAATAAAAAAGTAGCAGTTATTACAACTTCTGGTAGTGCTGTTGGAAATCTATTACCCGGGATAATGGAGGCTCATAGTTCTGATATCCCCTTAACGATAATCACAGCTGATAGACCATACGAGATGCACAATATTGGTTGTAACCAAACTTGCAACCAAGAAAACATATTTTCTACCTATGCTCTATTTCTACAAATTAGAACTATAGATAGTAATTTTACGTTAGAAAAATGTATTTCTTTAATAAATCAATTTTACGTTAAAGCTATTCAGAAAAATACACCTATTCACTTTAATGTAGAAATGCGCGAGCCTTTATATGATAATCAAGAATTGGATACTTATTATTTAAATAAAATTGACTACTTGTTAAAGAATCAATTTTATTTAGACTCACATAATTTTATAGCATTCAAAGATTGTCTTAAATTTATATGTAATTTACTCTATGCACCATCAACTCTTCTACTTATTGGTAACCTTTCATTACAACAAACTAAAACAATTCAAAAAATTATTAACAAAACACATATAAACTATCTAGCAGATATTCAAAGTGGATTAAGAACTAAAGAAAATTACTCATGCTTGTGTAACTACTCCAAAAGCATTGACAACCTTAAAGAGTATCTAAATTCATTTACTAACATAATTATAATTAACGGGCGTTTTATATCCACAAAATTACTAGAAGCGCTAAAAGGATATAAAAACAATTTAACATTCATCTCTGAAAATGATAGAAACTATAACTGTTTATCTTTACCTGCTAGAAAATTTCAAATTTCTTTTGATGAAATATACTCAAATCTTCATCAAAATCCATCCATACAAATGAATACATGTAATACTAATACGCTAGCTCCTAAAGAATTAAACAACGATAACTACCTAAACGAAATATCAGCGGTACGTTATTTAAATCTTGCTCCCGAGAAAAATTTATTTATAGGTAATAGTCTTGTATGTAGAATAGCAGACGCTGTCTTATTTAATACTAATCATAATATATTCACCAATAGAGGGGTTTCTGGTATTGATGGTTTAATTGCTACATCATGTGGTATTGCACTACAAGATAGTACAATTTCAGTTATAGGTGATACAACTGCATTATACGATTTATCAAGTATTGCTCTCATGAAAAATAAACTTTTAAAATTAGTGATATTCAATAACAATGGAGGCAATATTTTCTACAAATTCGATATTAAGCAAGATAAAGTTATGTCAAAATATTTTGTAAACAATAATAACGTTAATTTCTCTCACATATCAAAAATGTTTGATATCAAATACCATAACCCTAAAACACTAAACGAATATCTTGAACTAATAAAAACTAAAATAACTGAACCAATCATCATTGAAGTTAACTTCCCTCAAGCAGAGGGTATAAATCTTCTATCAAAGATATAAAACAAAAGGCCACTCAACGCAGAGTGGCCCTCGATTTAGTTTTATCACTTAATAAAGTTTTTCAAGCGGAGCTGCAATAATCTGCCTGCTCTCATCATCTATAGATACTATTTTAACTTCAATAACTGAACCAATTCTTAATTCAACATTTCCTTTTACATTAACTGTACCTAATAAACTATTACACTCTACAGCATCCTTGTTATCACTAAGCATACTTATTGGCACAAAAACAGTTGCACCATTTTCAATTAAGTGAAATCTTAAACCGCCTCTAGACACATCAAATAATTCTGCTTTAAATATTTTGTCTGTTCCTAAATACTGTTTAATATAATTTATATATAACCAATCCTTTACTTTTCTTTCAGCCTGTCTACATCTCTTTTTAAACTGATTCAAAGAATCTAATGTTTCAACATCATAATCAAAAGTACACTCCCCTTGAGTAATTATAGATTTTATAATTCTATGATTAATTATATCCCCGTATTTTCTAATAGGAGACGTCCAAGTGGCATAACTTTGAAGACCTAAACCATAATGAGGCTTTGATTCAAAAGAAGTATCAGCATATAACTGATATTTTCTTAATCTTGAATCAATATAACTCATATCACTTTCGTTTAAAGTATTAACCCATCTCTTTACTCTAGAAAAACCTTCTAAAGATAATAAATGTTCCCTTTCTAAATTATCATAGCCATACTCTGTTAATAAACCTATAACATCAGTGATTTTCTCTTCATCAAATCCTAAATGACAATTAAAAATACCACGTTGTCCTTTTTTGTTAAAAAGTAATCCACAGGCATTATTTGATAAAATCATAGCTTCTTCTACAATTTTGTTAGCAATTCTGCGTGAAACTATATTAATATCAACCAATTCATTCTTATCGTTTAAAACAAATTCATATTCATTTTTTTGATTAAATATAGAGTAATTTTCTTTTCTATAATTAAATCTAGATAAGCAGAATTCCTTAAGTAAATGAAGCTGAGCTTTAATTTCTTCACTTACTTGATAATCATCATTTAAACCTTCTAGATAATCTGACACTTCATCATATACAAGCTTTCCATGAGATTTTATCTTTGAAAGCTTAAATTCTATATCTGAAGCTAATGAACCATCCTTATTTATAATAATAATACCGATTATAGAGTCTCTTTCTTCACCTTGTTTTAAAGAACAAAGATTATCACTTAACGTAAATGGTAACATTGGAATGTTCTTACTTGGTAAATAAATAGAGAACATTCTATCCTTCGCTTCCTTATCAAAAATACTGTTTTTTTCAATGTAAGAAGTTGGATCCGAGATAGCAACATACAATTTCCACTGGTTTTCATTGATCTCTTCAATGTATAACGCATCATCCATATCTTTTGTTTGCTGACTATCTATAGTAATAAAACAATAATTAGTAAAGTCTTCTCGTTCTATCGAACTATCGTTTTTCGTATACTCCGTAGGTTCTGGAATTGCTTCTTTAGGTAAATCAAAATCAGCTAACACCACTTTCCAAGGAATTAAAGGATCATCCTTGGTTGCAACAAATTCAACTATATCTGCAACGTGTTGTGTTCCATTCTTAAACATATGTTCTTGAAAATTAGCTACAACCCAGTCTCCTTCCTTTAATTGAACTCCTGATAACTTTGATTTAGCTCTTATATAAATTTTGTTACTTAGCTTATCTGCTGTAACATGAAGCATATTTTTATAAAAACAAACTCTAGCAATGAATCTATTTAAAGAAGGTTCAATTAATTCACAAGGGATTGCTTGATACTTTCCATTTTCTACAACAATTTTTGCTCCTACTTTATCACCAGGAAGAAGTTCCTTCATTAAATTAGGAGATATAAAAAAACTTTCTCTTGTATCTGTTTCAAGAAATCCGAATGATTTGGCTGTACCTTTAACTATCCCCTCACAATAATCAGAAGTTAATGTACTAGGATCTTCTTTTGATACAATTTTTGCACCCTTTTTAGGCTTATCATTTTTACTTTGACTTTCTTTTTTTAACTGAAGCAAAACTTGATTATCAAATAACATATTGTTTCCTTTAACAAAATTTTCTATATTATAGATCGATATATAAATCTTTGTTTAAGTAATTAAAAATAAAATCACTCATGAATATTATTTTTTTACATGGATTTCTTGGTAACAACCAAGAGTTTGACTGTATTAAAGATCAAATTAAAGCTCAAGTATATACTCTTGAGCTACCGTATCACTCAACTCAAAAACAAACTTGTACAACATCATTTAAAAATATAAACGAGTGGCTCAATAGCGAAATTAATAAACTCAAAATAAATGATTACGTGTTATACGGTTACTCTCTTGGTGGAAGAATTGTTTGTAGTTATCTTGCTAATTTAAATAACTTTGAAAATAGACTTAAAGGAGTAATACTGGAAAGCTGTAATTTTGGTCCACACAACTATCAAGAAAGGAAAAACAGATACTCTACAGATCTAAAATGGGCACTAAAATTTGTTAATGAAAAACAAAGAAAATGCTTATCTGATTGGTATGACCAACAAATCTTTAAAAATTTATCCACAAAACAAAAAGAAGAACTTATAAATAAGAGAATGAACTTTAATAAAGAAAATATTGCTAACGCCATAACAAACTTTAGCTTTTCTAAAATGAAAAATTGCAATTCATTACTTCAACAAGCAAACATCCCTATTTTGTATATAAATGGACAATATGATGATAAATATAAAAATATTTCAATAAAACTACAGAAATTTAACAACAAAAATGTTATAACTAAACAAATTTCTAATGCTGGACACAACTGTCACTACGAACAACCAAAAGAAATAACTAATTTGATTAATGATTTTATAAAGAACCTATAATATGAAGAAAATAATACCAGAATACTACAACCCTGTAGAATGGGTAGACTTAACAAATGAGCTTAACTTCGAAGATATACTATACCATAAGAGTACTGATGGTATTGCCAAAATAACAATCAACAGACCTCAAGTTAGAAATGCATTTAGACCAAAAACTGTAATGGAAATGCAAGAAGCTTTAAGAAATGCACGTTTCGATCCTAAAGTTGGTGTTGTTATATTAACTGGATATGGAGAGAAAGCTTTCTGTTCTGGAGGAGATCAAAAAGTAAGAGGTAATTACGGTGGATATCAAGACGAAAATGGTACACACCACTTAAATGTTCTAGATTTTCAAAGACAAATAAGAACATGTCCTAAACCAATAATTGCTATGGTTGCAGGCTATGCTATCGGTGGTGGTCATGTGTTACATCTAATGTGTGACTTAACAATTGCTGCTGATAATGCAATTTTCGGTCAAACTGGACCAAAGGTAGGTTCTTTTGATGGCGGATATGGTGCTTCATACATGGCTAGAATTATTGGTCAAAAGAAAGCTCGCGAAATATGGTTCTTATGCAGACAATATAATGCACAAGAAGCCTTAGAAATGGGACTTGTTAATACTGTAGTTCCTTATAATGAACTAGAAAAAGAAACTGTTTATTGGTGTAGAGAAATCCTTGCAAACAGTCCAATAGCTTTAAGATGTTTAAAATCAGCTCTAAACGCTGATTGTGATGGTCAAGCAGGATTACAAGAATTAGCAGGTGATGCAACAATGCTTTTCTATATGACTGAAGAAGGTCAAGAAGGAAGAAACGCATTCAATGAAAAGAGAAAGCCTGATTTTTCTAAATTCACAAGAAATCCATAACAATGTACTCTTTATATAGTTATTCAATTCCATTCAGTACTCCTCTAAAAATTAAAGGAGGAGTATTGAATGAAAGAAATGGTATAATTATAAAATATCAACAAAACTATGCAGAAATAGCCCCCTTGAAATATTTTTCAGCAGAAACATTTGAGGAGGCTTTAAAGGAATCCAAAAAATTAATCAGAGCTCTTTCTATTAATCAAACTTTTACTCCTAAATGTCCTAGTGTTCAATTTGGATTATTCTGTTTAAAAAACCCATTAAATAATATCAAAAGAAAAACGCCTTACTCAACACTATTTCAATCACCAAGCGAAATTTTAAAAATAATTCAACAACAATTGATACAACCTACTCAAACAATAAAAATTAAAGTTGGATTATATGATTTTGATAAAGAACTAGAAGTTATACAACAATTAGATAAGCTCAATTTCAAATACATAATTGATGCAAATTTATCTATAACAAACAAACAGCTCGATGAATTGCTTTGTTGTAGCCAAAAAGGACTTGTATATATTGAAGATCCAACAAATGATATTGGAAAACTAAGCACTTTAAATGTATGTATTGGTCTTGACGAACTATATAGATTTAATAAAATCAACGCTAATAGAATACCTAGAAATAAAATAATTATAAAACCTACTATGACCCCTATAAATAAGAGTTTTTTACAAACATACAAACCAATATTATCTTCTAGTTTTGAAAGTATAATAGGTATATCCTATATTGAGAAATTATCATCATTTTATAACCTTCCATCTCCTGGTACAGATACTTTAAAATATTTCTCTTGTGACTGTAATAATAGTAGTGACTTTTTAACTATGTATTGTAAAAAAATCTAATATGAATAGAATATACTGCCCAATTTTCAAAAACTCAAAATTCTATCCAAACGAAGTTGGTATCATTTATGATAACCAAAAATGGACCTACAAAGATTTAAATACACAAGTTAATAAAATCTGTGGATATCTATCGAATGTAGCTGAAAACATTATAATTGTAGAAGCACAAAAAACAGTTGAATACATCTGTACAATATTCGCTTGTCTTCGTTTAAATAAAACATATCTTCCTATTTCTGAGAAAACAGAACAAAGCGTTATAGATAAAATAATTATTGAGAATAAAGCTTTTTACTTTGACTTAAGTAACTTTAACCTTGCAGCTAACAACAAAGACACAAAAAAATTTAAGCACATCTGCTTAAACACTCCATCTAATATTATTCTAAGTTCTGGAAGTACAGGACAACCAAAGATGATTGTCCACAGATTTTGGAATCATCTATCTAGTTACCTCGGTGGACAAAAGGTATTTACCATTCATAAAAACGATAAATATCTACTAACTCTACCACTTAATCATGTAGGCGGACAATCTATAATATTTAAATGTTTTTTTAGTAAGGCTACTATCGTTATTTCTAATAATCCATTATCAGAAGCAATCCCTATACACCACATAACTCACCTATCACTAGTCCCAACACAAATATTTAGATTATTAAATCAAGGAACTCACTTAGATTCAATAAAAGCAATTTTAATCGGTGGGGATTCTCTTAATGTAAATATACTAAGACTATTCAACCAAAAATATCCCCATATTGATTTATTTTACTCATATGGGTCAACAGAAATGGCATCTCAAATCTGTACAATGAAAATAAACCATATAATAAATAATAAAGACATTATACCCACTGGTTATCCTCTTCCCTACAGAGATTTAAAAATAGATAAAAACGAAATTTTAGTAAAAGGAAGAACACTTGCCTTAGGTTATTTGAAAAGCAACAAAATATTTCCATTAATAGATGAAAATGGCTGGTTTCATACAAAAGACTGTGGATATATAAATAATGATGGTTTATTCGTTAATGGAAGACTAGATAATCAATTTATATGTGGTGGTGAAAACATTCAACCTGAAGCCATTGAAAAACAAATTAAATCAATATGCAACGTAAATAATATTATTGTAAGCAATATTAAAAACGACGAATGGGGCAATATTGTTGCTTGTGCAATAGAACTTAATAACAATAATGACATCGACCGCATAATATCAATTATTCAAAAGAAAATGAATCATATATATGTTCCAAAAATATGGTTTAATTGGCCTAATAATCTACCGAAATCACTTAAAATTAACCGTAAATTTTTCAACGAATACATAAATATAGAATTTAAAAGTCAAAACTATATAAAAAATCTCTTCATGCATAATGAAGAGATTTAAATACTTACTTTTAAAACAATAAATTATTCTATACCGCTATGCCTTAATAACGCAGAAATTGATGGTTTTCTTCCCATGAAATCAACAAACATCTTCATGAAATCCTTTGAACCACCATTCTTTAGAATGCAATTTAAAAACTTCTGACCAATTTCTTGATTTAAAACACCATGTTCTTCAAACTTACTAAATACGTCAGCAGATAAAACCTCTGCCCATTTGTAGCTATAGTAACCAGCGCTATATCCACCACTAAATATATGAGTAAAAGTATTTTGAAATCTGTTGAAATTAGGTACAGGAGTTACACTAACTTCACGTCTTACCTTGTCTATCATTTGTTGAGCATTTAGACAATCTTCATTTTTATGGTGTAAAAGAAAATCAAACAATGAAAATTCTAATTGTCTAATCATCCCCATTGCTGAATGATAATTCTTTGAATCAATAAGCTTATTTAACAACTCATCTGGAAGCTTTTCACCTGTTTCTACATGACCAGAAATCATATCTAAAACTTCTTTTTGCCATGTAAAGTTCTCCATAAATTGACTAGGTAACTCAACTGCATCCCATGGTACACGGCTAATACCTGCTACACCACATACATCTACGTCTGTTAATACATGATGCATAGCATGACCAACCTCGTGGAACAATGTTTCGACTTCATCATGATTTAACAAAGAAGGTTTACCATTTAAAGGTGGAATAAAATTACCTATAACATAGGCAATTGGAAGTTGAAGACTTCCATCTATTTTATACCTTCTCTGAGCACAATCATTCATCCAAGCTCCACCTTGCTTATTTGCTCGAGCATAAAGGTCAAAATACACACCACCTCTGTGTACACCTGTCTTATCATAAACATCATAATAAACAACATCTTCATGCCAAACATCTACACCAAGATGTGCTCGAAATTCCATTCCAAACAAGATATTAATAAGCTTGAATAATCCATTTAAAACTTTTGGTAAAGGGAAATAAGGTCTTACCATTTCATCATTAATACAAAATTTTTCTTGTCTTAACTTTTCACTATAAAAGCTTAAATCCCATGGTTCTAATTCAAATTGAACTCCAATTTTCTTCGCATACGCATAAATCTCATCTACATCAGATTTAGCTTTTTCTTTAGATCTTGAAACTAAATCTTGTAAAAAATCTATAACTTCACTAGATGAAGGTGCCATTTTCTTATACACAGAATAATCAGCATAAGTCTCAAAACCTAATAAGTTAACTAACTCTTTTTTCTTAACCAATTGTTCTTCAATATTTTCAGTATTATCAAACTTACCCTTAGACGGTCCTAAATCTGAAGCACGTGTAACATACGCTTCATATAGTTCTTTTCTCAATTCTCTATTATTACAGAATTGCATTACAGGAATATATGAAGGAGCTTTAAGAGTAAAAACATAGCCTTCTAAACCTCGCATCTTTGCTTCTTGCCTTGCGAGATCTAACGAAGTACTCGGAAGACCGCTTACAATGCTTTCATCTTCAACATGTTTGTAATATTCATTGGTAGCATCTAAAACATTATTAGAAAATTTTGAAGAAAGTTCTGAAAGCTTTTGTTCTAGATATATATATTTTTCTTTCTTTTCATCATCTAGATTTACACCAGATAAAACAAAATCATCAATCTCGTCCTTAATACACTTTTGTTGAGCTGGACTTAACAGTGGGAAAGCATCATTATTTTTTAAAGATAAATATGCATTATATAATTTCTTATTCTGACCTAACCATGTATAAAACTCTGAAATCGGTGGTATTAAATTATCATGAACTTTTCTTAACTCTTCAGAACTCACAACACTATTTAAATGACCTACAATACCCCAAGCTCTAGATAAATCATCTAACTTTTCCTCAATAGGTAAAATAAGATTGTCCCATGTATATTCATAATCTTCTGCATCTTTATCTGTAATCTTATTTACAATTTCTTTAGCATTATTAATTAACAATAAAATATTGTTTTCTATTTCATCAATTTTAATTTCAGAAAACTTAGGTAATTGTTCTATTTTCAATAATGATTTTTCCACATTCAACTCCAAATTATTATTTAATTATTATTATTAAATTATTGCTTAATCTGTTCCAAAACGAGTATGCATTACTTTATATTCTATACAAGATAGAATATAATTTATCAAGTGTATTTTCAATTATTTTAATTTATATGAAACTCTTCAAAAAACATCAATTTTTCGCAATAATTATTTTATCTATAGTCGCCTTGACTATCGGAATTAAATTTTTTTTAGAAAACAATCTCTCGAACTTAGAGAATATAAAAATATTAATTTCAAGTGTTATTGCATATTTGCTTTTTTTAAATGGAAGTTTTTGTTATTGTCTAAAAGACAAATACAAATACAGAAAAACCTATATTATAGCTATCATAAGCAACCTAATGTCGTTTATACTTTGGTTATGCGTAATATGGGGACAGTTTGATATTTCTAGAATAGCTCTTAACGTAAGTTGTTTATCTATATTATTTACTAATTTTTCAGCAGTTAACATTATTGAATCAAATAAGAAAATCTCTTATTTATTAAAGCACGCTATCAAATTAACAACAATTATTCTATATATTGAAATTACTCTATTTAGCATAATTAATTATATATATGACGTTAATATTGTAATTATTACATTTATAATCTTATGTTTCTTTGATTTTACATGTTTTTATTCATACTATATCTCCCAAAAAGAGGCTGAAAGAGATTTTACATTGGTCCTAAAAAAAGGTTCAACCGAAAACATTTATACAGATAAAAAAAATAACTTATACAAAGTAACTAAATTAAACTAAGGACATTCAAATTGATAGACAATAAAATAATGCTAAATAGGCTTTCCAAATTAAAAAACTTACTTCATGATCATAATTTGGATGCAATTATCATAAACCGCGAAGATGAACATCTCAGTGAATACCTACCAGAAGACAAAGAAAGATTAAAATACATTTCTGGATTTACAGGTTCTGCGGGAACTCTAGTTATATTATCAAACACTTCTGTTGAAGATAATAATCAACAAACAATGGCTTTATTTGTTGATGGAAGATACACCCTTCAAGCAAAATCTCAGGTTAACCCTGCTTTATTCAATGTTTTCCATATTCTAAAAAAAAATCCAGAAGAGTGGATTAAAGAAAATTTAAAGAGTAACTGTCGAGTTGGCATTGACCCTAAATGTATTAGTTTCTCAAAATATACTGATATTAAAAACAGTTTAAAAGGTGGAAATATAGAATTAATTAACACACCTTATAACTTTATAGATAAAATTTGGCTCGAAAAAATCAATCAGAAACTAAATCCTCTATTCATTTTTGAAGACAAATATAATGGATGCCCTAGTATAGACAAACAAAAACTTATTTCTTGTAAATTACAGGAAAAAAACATTGATGCAACAATAATCTCAAAAAGTGAATCTGTAAACTGGCTCTTAAATGTAAGAGGTCGTGATATACCAAATTTACCTATCGTAAATAGCTTTGCAGTTGTGTATAAATCAGGGCATGTTGAATGGTTCTTAAATCTCAAAAAAATTCCAAAAGAGTTAATGAGCGATCTAATTAACCATATTGGTAACGTTAATTTTTATGACGAGAGTGAATTATCGTCACTATTTAACAGATTAAGCAAAAACAATAATTCAATATATATTGACCCTCGAAGTACCAATGCATGGATAATTGATTCACTTAGAACACAAAATTGTGAATTAATTTTCGGACAAGACCTATGTGAATTACCAAAGGCTTGTAAAAATGAGATTGAAATTAGTGGAATAAAAAAATGTCATATTAAAGATGCTGTTGCAATGTGCAAGTTTCTTGCTTGGCTCGACAACCTTACGAAAGACATTATCACTACTACTAAAATTGACAACGAAAATGAATCATTAAACAAATATAATTCTAGTTTAGAGTACGTTTCAACATTTAACGAAGCAACTTTAAGTGAACAATTGACTAAATACAGAGAAGAACTAGACAATTATATTGAACCAAGTTTTAATACAATTTCTGCAATTGGTGAAAATGCCTCAATAACTCACTACAATCATCTTAATTATGAAACTCCTAAAGCACTAGGGGAATCACCTATGTATTTAGTCGACAGCGGAGCTCACTATTACGAGGGTACCACTGACATTACAAGAACAGTATTAGTAGGTCCTGGACTAACCAACGAAATGAAAACATGTTTCACTATTGTTCTAAAAGGTTTGATATCTATGCATAGAATTAAGTTCCCAAAAGGAACATTTGGTATAAGCTTAGATGTATTAGCTAGAGCACCACTATGGCAACAAGGATTAAACTACGACCACGGAACAGGACATGGTGTAGGACATTGTTTAAACGTACATGAAGGGCCTCAATCTTTATCACAAAGATATGGTCAAATAGCCCTTATGGAAGGGATGGTTACATCTATTGAACCAGGATATTATAAAGAAAATTGTTTTGGAATTCGCAGTGAGAATTTGTCAATAGTAGAACAAGTTAATCAAAAAAATGGATCAGAACAAATGCTTGCTCTTAATCCTATAACCTTTGTTCCTTTTGATATTAGGCTAATTGATAAAACATTACTTACTGAAAATGAAAAAAATTGGTTAAACAATTATCATAAGCAAGTAAGAGAAAAAGTTAAACCTTATCTAACAGATATGGAAATTAATTGGTTACTAAAAACAACTGCTGCAATTTAAGGTAACATCGAAATGATATTAAATAAAATATTAAAAAACTTTTGCAACAAAAATTACATCTCTATAAAAAACAAGATCGAGAAACTTCCTCAAATATCTGTTTCACCTGATGACTATACAATCCTTGAACAACCAACGCTATTCAAGAAAAGAGTATTGGAACTAATTTTAAGCTCGAAAAAAAGAATTTGTATATCTGCATTATATTTACAAAATGATGAATTTGGAAATGAATTTATCAAAGCTATTTATTCTGCAATGCGTGCTAATCCTAAACTACATGTAAGAATTTACGTCGACTTCCATCGTGCTCAAAGAGGATTACATGGTGTTGAAAACCAAATCGTAAACACTGATTGGTACTATTCACTTTGTAAAGAAAACGATAAGAATCCATCTATTTATGGTGTACCTGTAAAGAAACGAGAAATATTTGGGGTGCTACATCTAAAAGGATTTGTGTTTGATGATACTGTTCTTTACAGCGGTGCAAGCATAAATAATGTATACTTTAATCACCTTGAAAATTACAGAATTGATAGATACCATGAAATTCTATCCCCTGAATTAGCTGATTGTATGTGTAACTACTGCACCGAAGCCTTTCACCAATCAAACGCAGTACAAGACATTACTACAAACTCTATTCCTTCTGCAAAAGAAATTAGTGCGGAAATAAAAAAGAATAGAAAAATCTTGTGTAACTGTAAATATAAATTTATTAGTCAGAAAATACAAAATAACTCAGTTGGTTTAACTCCGCTTGTTGGCTTAGGCGGAAATAACAACAAACTTAATCAAACTATCTTAAACCTTATAGACTGTGCAAATAAAGAAATCTTTATTTGTACGCCTTATTTTAATCTTCCTGCTCCTGTTCTTAAAAAAATAAGAAATGCACTTAAACGAAACATTCAAATCACTATCATCATCGGTGATAAAACTGCGAATGACTTTTATATTAGAGACAAGTCAAAGTTTAATAAAGTGGGTGCAATACCATATATTTATGAGATGAATTTAAAAGATTTTATAGAATCAAATTCTAGATATTTAAAATCTGGACAATTACAAGTAAACCTATGGAAAAATGAAAATAATACCTACCATGTAAAAGGTCTTATGATTGACAACAAATACCATTTAATCACTGGGAATAACATCAACCCTAGAGCATGGGCATTAGATTTAGAAAACGGCATTCTCATACATGATAAAAATATGCTTTTATTAGAAAAATTTTCACATGAGAAACTTTTTTTACTTCGACATACAACAAGAATTAATAACGCCGGACAATTAGATTGTTTTAATGATTATCCAGAAGAAGTTAAAAAACTGATACTAAAAGTTAAAAAATTTGGAGCTCAATGGTTGTTAAGAAAATTATTATAAAATGAATAAAAATATTACTTTAAAAGACATAAATGGAATTGGAGAAAAGAAATTAGAATATTTAAAAAAATTAAAAATAAATAATTTATTTTCTCTTCTTCTACATCTACCAACACACTATACTGACATGAGTATAGTGACACCTATATGTATGATAGAAAACGAAAAAGAATATTGTATAGAGGGAGAAATAACAAAAGTTTTGGGAGTATCTGTTGGCAAACTAAAAACATTTAGTTTTAAAATAGCTGATAGAACTGGAGAAATTAAGGTTACGTATTTTAATTTACCTAACTATTTAGACAAAAGCTTTGTACCAAGAACTAAAATAAGATTATTTGGAAAAATTACATTCTTTCAAGGTTTTCCACAACTAAACAACCCTATTCGAATACAAGATGATAATGTTAAGTATTTTTCTCCCAATTATCCCCTTACATCTGGTATCAAAATTTTTGAATTTAAAAGAATAATATCTAAGGCATTAGAGTTTATCGATGATGATGCCTTTGAAGAGCTTATTCCCCCTGAACTTAATCCTTTCAAAATCACGCTTAAAAACAGCTTACAAAACATTCATCAAGCAAACATAAAAAATGACATTATCTCCTTCAACACAAGAAGTAGCGTATACCACGAGCGTTTAAAATATGAAGAACTCGTTGCTCATAATCTCTCCATTTTATACTTAAAAAATTCGATAAAAAATCAAAAAAGTAAAATAATAAAAAAAGTACCTAAAACCATAGATGATTTTATAAAAACTCTTCCATTTACCCCCACAAATGGTCAAATGGAAGCATTCAAGGATATAAGCAATGATTTAAACTCCAATATACCTATGAATCGACTAGTTCAAGGGGATGTTGGATGTGGCAAGACTCTAGTCTCTGTATTAACAGCTTTACAAGTTGTTGCAAATGGTTACCAAGTTGCAATAATGACACCTACTGAAATATTAGCAACACAACACTATGAAAACATATCAAAGCTATTAAAGACTTTTGGTTTTAGTATATGCCTTCTAACAGGAAAACAAAAGAAAAAAGAAAAAGACGAAAACATCAGAAAAATTGAATCTGGAGATGTATCAATAATAATTGGAACACACTCCATTTTCCAAGAAGACGTAATATACAAAAATCTAAGACTAATCATTATTGATGAACAACATCGTTTTGGTGTAGAACAACGTTTAAGTTTAAGATTAAAATGCACTGACAGGAAAATAATACCACACTTACTTGCCATGACAGCAACACCAATTCCAAGAACTCTATCTCAAATATTTTATGCTGATATGAGTATTTCCGTGATAAATGAATTACCACCTAACAGACATCCTGTAAAGACATCAACACTATCAATTAACAAAATTGACATGCTAATTCCAAGAATTCATGAACATACTATGAAAGGAAAACAAATTTTTTGGGTATGCTGCTTAATAGATGAATCGGATAAAATAAATTGCCAAGACGTTACTTCCCGATACGAATATCTAAAAAATAAATTGCCAAACGAAAAGATTGGCGTCATTCACGGCCGTATGAAATCATCAGAAAAAGACGAAATAATGAACTCCTTTAAAAACGGTGAACTAGATATTCTCGTTTCAACATCTATAATCGAAGTTGGAGTAGACGTTCCAAACGCCTTTTTAATCGTTATAGAAAATGCTGAACGATACGGTCTAGCACAACTTCATCAGCTAAGAGGACGCGTAGGCAGAGGTAAACATGAATCTTTCTGTATGCTACTTTATTCTAATGAAACATCATCTTTAGGAATGACAAGACTAAATATCCTAAAGGAATCAAACGATGGCTTCTTTATATCAAAAAAAGATTTAGAAATAAGAGGTCCTGGTGATATTCTAGGAACAAGACAAATTGGTGAACTATCTTTTAAGGTTGCAAATATAATGGATGATGCCCATTTGTATGAGAACGCAAAACAAACAGCTTACACAATATTCGAGAAACATCCTAATTTAGTGAATAAAATTATTGATAGGTGGTTCCCTTATAATTCAAATATTGAAGTTATTTCATAAAAACAACTTATTTACTACTCGTTACCTATTGCTATGCGAGTAGTTAAAAAATAGGAGATCTTAACTCCTGTCAAAACAACGACCCAACATATATTAATCCATAATAAAAACACTGGAATTAAAGCCAAGGCGCCATATATCAAATCATAAGTACAATTTATAAAATAATATTCTATAAGAATTCTTAGCGCATAAATAGTTACAACAGAGAAAAAAGAACCAACACAAACATGTATAAACTTTATCTTACTATTTGGTAATACAAAGAAAACAACAGTTAATATAAAAAATAACAAAATATTAGGAAGGAAAACCAAAATAATATTATCAAAATATACAGCTATATCGCTAACACCAAAGATCTTTATAAAAGTAAATGTAGATGAAATAAAAAATGATGATAATAAAAAAATAGGAATAAACAGGAGGATAAAAAAATATAGCAAAATACTTTTTATTAACTTTCTTGTTTCTCTAACCTTATAGATATAATTAACTGTTTGGTCAATTTTATTCAAAAGCAATAACGAAATAATCAATAATATTGAAACCCCCAAAATAGTAACATTCAAAGCATTATCAATAAACGAATTTATATAATGAATAATTCCATCCATATAGGTAGGCATTAAGTTAGACGATAAAAATGTTAAAATTACATTCTTTATATCAAAAGAATATGGAAGGTAGGAAAGAATAGATATAAAGACTACAATTATAGGTATGAATGACAAGATTGTAGTATACGCTAAAGAGGACGCTCTAACATAAATATCTTCATCTAAAAAAAACTTAATTATTTTCATCAATAGTGAAAAAGAACGTTTCACAATCCTCATACAAACCTTAATTACTTTTCAAAATAAAAAAACGACTCTGATTTTATTTTATCAAAGTCGTATTTTAATTGTCATTTAATAAATAAATTTATTCTTCTTGATCGCGACCGCCACCAACTTCTCTGAACGCTCTTCTTCTATCTAATTCTGTTAACAATTTTTTTCTTAATCTAATACTCTTAGGAGTTACTTCAACTAATTCATCATTGTTAATAAATTCTAAAGCTTGTTCTAGAGAGAACTTAACAGGCGGAACTAAAACGATAGCTTCATCTGTACCTGAAGCACGTACGTTAGTTAACTTTTTACCCTTTAAACAATTAACTGTTAAGTCATTATCTCTGTTGTGGATACCTACAATTTGACCTTCATAAACTTCTTGAGCATGATCAATAAACATACGACCACGATCTTGTAAGTACCATATAGCATAACCTAATGCCTTACCTGTTTCATTCGATATCATTACACCATTCTTTCTTTGCCCAATGTTGCCTCCCTTCCACTCATCGTAGCAATCAAATGAATGGTACATTAAACCTGTACCTGAAGTTAAAGTCATAAATTCTGTTTGGAATCCAATAAGTCCTCTTGAAGGGATTGAATAATCTAATCTTACACGCCCCTTTCCATCTGGAACCATGTCCTTTAAATCAGCTTTTCTAATACCTAATTGTTCCATCACAGAACCTTGGTGCTGTTCTTCAATATCGACTGTTAAATTTTCCATTGGTTCCATCTTCTTTCCATCAATTACTTTAACAATAACTTCTGGTCTGGAAACAGCTAATTCATAACCTTCTCTTCTCATGTTTTCGATAAGAATAGATAAGTGTAATTCACCTCTACCTGATACCTTAAACTTATCAGGGTCTTCTGTTTGTTCTACTCTTAATGCAACATTATGAATCAGTTCAGTTTGTAATCTTTCTAAAATATTACGTGAAGTTACAAACTTACCTTCCTTACCTGCAAAAGGAGATGTGTTCACTTGAAATGTCATAGTAACAGTAGGCTCATCAACAGTTAATGGAGGTAAAGCTTCTACCTCATTCTGAGCACAAACTGTATCAGAAATATTAACTTCACCTAAACCTGTAATAGCAACAATGTCCCCAGCTTTAGCTTCTGGTACTTCTGAACGTTGTAAACCTAAATAACCTAATACTTGACCAATTTTACCTTGCTTTGTTGTCCCGTCAGGACTAACAACAGTAACAGGCATGTTTGTCTTAACAGTACCTCTAGTAATACGACCAACCCCAATTACACCAACATATGACGAGTAATCAAGTTGAGAAATCTGCATTTGGAAAGCTCCTTCAGGATTAGCCTTAGGAGGAGAAACCTTTTCAATAATTGTTTCAAACAAAGCATCCATATTATCTGTTGGATTATCTAAATCTAGAGTAGCCCACCCATTTAATGCTGATGCATACACAATTGGGAAATCTAACTGTTCATCTGTCGCACCTAAATTATCAAATAAATCAAATACTTGATCAATAACCCAATCAGGTCTAGCACCAGGTCTATCTACCTTATTAATAACAACAATTGGCTTTAATCCTTGCTTGAATGCTTTTTGTGTAACGAATCTTGTTTGAGGCATCGGACCATCAACTGCATCAACCAATAACAGCACGCAATCAACCATACTCATTACGCGTTCAACTTCACCACCAAAGTCAGCATGGCCTGGTGTGTCAACTATATTAATTCTATAGTCATTCCATTGAATAGCTGTATTTTTAGCTAAAATTGTAATACCACGTTCTTTTTCAATATCATTAGAATCCATTACTCTTTCTTGACCATCTAAAGAACGATCTAATGTACCTGATAAACGCAATAACTTATCAACTAAAGTTGTTTTTCCATGGTCTACATGGGCAATAATCGCAATATTACGAAGATTTTTTAACATAAACGCCTCTACTTATTAGTAATTGCACATATTTTACATGATTTTTTGTGACTATTGTAGCGTTTTTAATTGTGCTAACATAAATTTTAGCCATTTATATGATTTGTAATATTACAAGAACGCATTAACTCTACTTTTAATATCCTCATAAGATAGTCTGCTAATTTTCTTTTCATATAGATATTTATTGCTAACAAAATATAGCGAAATTTAATAATGTTCTGTATAATTATTTTGATAGGTTTGTAACCCAAAAGTAAAAAATAAGCATATTTATCGAGATTTAAGTCTTCTTAGAGATGTATGATTATTTATTACATATATGAATTCATTGTAATTTTATTGTCGTATTTATTTATAAAACGATACGAATAAGGGGTCTGTTGGATTCCTGGAGGATTTATTAAATGACTGCAGCTGATGTTTTAAAATTAATCGAAGAAACTGAAGCAAAATTTGTAGATTTAAGATTTACAGATACAAAAGGTAAAGAACATCATATTACTATACCTGTTTCATGTGTAGACGAAGATTTCTTCACAGATGGTAAAATGTTTGACGGTTCATCTATGCCTGGATGGAAAGGGATTAATGAATCAGATATGATACTTATGCCAGATCCTGATACAGCAAAATTAGATCCATTCTTCGATGACCCTACAATTTTCATAAGATGCGATATTTTAGAACCATCAACAATGCAAGGATACGATAGAGATCCACGCTCTGTAGCAAAAAGGGCAGAAGAATACTTAAAATCAACTGGTATCGCTGATTACTGCTTGTTTGGCCCAGAGCCAGAATTCTTTATTTTTGATGATATTAAATTCTCAACAGAAATGAAGGGGTCATACGTTGAAATCGATGACTACGAAGCAGCTTGGAATTCAAAAACAGAATACGAAGAAGGAAACAAAGGTCATAGACCTAGCGTTAAAGGTGGTTACTTCCCTGTTCCTCCTGTTGATTCTTCACAAAACATTCGTTCTGCAATGTGTGCTGTTTTAGAAGATATGGGTTTAGTTGTTGAAGCTCATCATCATGAAGTTGCTACATGCGGTCAAAACGAAATCGCAACTAAATTTAATACTTTAACGAAAAAAGCTGATGAAGTTATCGTTGAAAAATATGTTGTATGGAATGTTGCTGATGAATACGGCAAAACAGTAACATTTATGCCAAAACCAATGTGTGGTGATAATGGTTCAGGTATGCACGTACATATGTCTTTAGGCAAGGATGGTAAGAATCTATTTGCAGGAGATATGTATGGTGGATTATCTCAAATGGCTTTATGGTACATCGGTGGTATCAAGAAGCATGCTAGAGCATTAAATGCATTCACAAATCCTTCTACTAATTCATACAAGAGATTAGTGCCAGGTTTTGAAGCTCCTGTTATGTTAGCTTATTCAGCTAGAAACCGTTCAGCATCAATCAGAATCCCTATCGTATCTAACACAAAAGCTGTAAGAATTGAAGTAAGATTCCCTGATTGTACTGCAAACCCTTACTTAGCATTCAGCGCTATGTTAATGGCGGGATTAGATGGTATTATCAACCATATTGATCCTGGTGAAGCTATGGATAAAAACTTATACGACTTACCTCCAGAAGAAGAAGCTTCAATTCCTCAAGTTTGCGGGTCTCTTGAAGAAGCTATCAATGCACTAAAAGAAGACCATGACTTCTTAACAAATGGTGATGTATTCTCTGAAGATTTTATCAATGCATACATTGATTTATTAAAGAAAGATAATGACAAAGTAAGAATGATTCCTCATCCTGCAGAATTTGAGTTATATTATTCTTTATAAAATATAATCCTAAAGTAAAATTTATAAAATAAGAGAAACTTCTTTGTGAAGTTTCTCTTATTTTTATTTATTTTTTCTAAAATTGATTTTTTTATCTAAATTTATGTTTATAATCAAATTATATATTGGAGAGACCAAAATGAAAAAATTACTTATATTATTGTCGCTAATCATATGCCTTATGAATAATGTATTTGCAGACTCTGTTTATAAATGGGTTGACGAAAACGGAGTAACTCACTATGGAGATTCTTCAAAAGCAAAAAAGAACAAGGGTGCGAAAGAAATCCAAATTAAAACACCTGCTAAAATTGGCTCTGTTACTGTAAATTACGTTCCACAAGCACAACCTATAAAAAAAGATCAAAATGAAGATATTACAAACTATAATATTGTAGTAACATCTCCAACTCAAGAAGAACAAGTTTGGGCTGATAACGGAATAATTAACGTATCTACAAACATTAGACCAAAACCTCAAGGAGATTTCTCTCTAAAAATTTTTATCGATAATTCTCTATACGAATCTGTTAATAACTCAACAAAAGCCAGCGTTTCTGCTGTTCCAAGAGGCGAACATACAATATTTGTAAAATTACAGACTAGAAATGGAAAAATATACACATCTAATTCTGTAAAATTTTATGTGTTTAGACACCACGTACAACCAAAAAGAAAAGCTAAATAAGGACTATCATGAAAATAATTATCAAAGCACCTCTTTGGACTAAAATTTTATATTATTTAGGATTTATTCTGATGTTCGTTGGTATTTGTAGCCATTTCTTCAATTACCCAGAAATACCTGATAAGTATATGGCGTATTTCTTGATAGGTGGTGTTATTTTGATTATCCCTTACCAATACAAATACCTATATGAAATTCTAAAATATAGACCTAAAGAATAATAAATTTTTTTATTCATTGACTTGCTTAATAGTTTTTTAAATATTCTAGATATAGAATGAATTTAAATCGTTGTATATAATGAAAGAAAATAGAGAATAATATGGCTAAAAAGAAAAACAACAATGAAAACGAACATGATACCATTGGAACAAAAGCTTTATTATTGAAATTATGTCATTCTGTAACTTCAGTTCTTTCTGAAGCAACTCATCATGAAATAAATTTTTCGCCAATGGTTCAAAAAATAGGTAAGACTTGTTTAAAACCTGATATAGGTTGTTTTGTTCTATTTGATGGAGCGTTCTCAGGTCTAGTAGTTATAAACTTCACCGCCGATGCGGCTATGGAGGTTTATTCAAACTACCTTATCAACATGGGGTTACCAAAAGAAGACCTAGCAACTGTTTACACTTCAGATGAAGTTGGTAACGTGATGGGTGAATTAATGAATCAAATTTTAGGTGACTTTACATCTAAAGTAAGTAAAGAATTACACACTTCTATCACTCAAAGCCAACCTAAAATGCTTACTTTAAACAGGCAAGTAAGAATCAGTGTTAATGCAAACCTAGATAAACCTTCTGCACATAGAGTTTCTTTCTATACAGAAAAAAATAATATTTTTTATATGGAAATGGCAATGGATAAAACCAAATTCTTGCAAATGGATTCATTTGTACCAGAATTAGATGTTAATCCAGACAAGATCTTAGAAGAACAACAAAATAAATCAACTTCTGCAAATAAACCTCCAGAAAAAGAAACTTCTGTCACAGACACAGATGATTTATTAGCGTCATTAGGGATATAAATTTGAAACTAAATAAAACCAACTAAATGTTGGTTTTATTTTTCTTTTACATATTTTAAAATATACTTTAATAGTATAGTTTAGCAACGATAAGATTAAATTATGATTAATTTTAGTAAAACAAAATTTATAACAAGTGCTCCAAAATTAGAAAACCTACCTGCAGACACAGGCATTGAAATAGCTTTTGTAGGAAGATCTAATGCGGGAAAATCATCTGCATTAAACGCTATAACAAATATAAAAAATCTCGCTAAAACAAGTAAAACACCTGGAAGAACTCAGCTGATTAACTTGTTTGAAATAGAAGAAAATAAGCGTATTGTTGACTTACCTGGATACGGTTTTGCAAACGTACCAATCGCTGTAAAAAACAAGTGGCAAAAATCTCTAACCGAGTATCTTCAAAAAAGAAAATCCTTAAAAGTTGTTGTTATACTAATGGATATTAGACACCCTTTAAAGGATTTAGACAGACAGTTAATCACATGGGCTACTGTAGCTAATTTACATGTTCTTATTTTATTAACTAAGTGCGACAAATTAGCTATTAATGCCAGAAACAAGGCTGTATATGAAACAAAAAAGAATCTAATAGAGTTTGGTTGTAACTACGATATTGTTGCATTTTCTTCGTTAAATAAAATTGGTGTTATAGAAGTAAGAGAATTACTTGATAACTATTACAACCTGCTTCATACTGGAGAAGAAATCACTATAGAAGACAGTGAATTACAATCATTTGATGAAAATGCATGGAACAAGTATTCACAAGAGGAATAACACATGAAAGGAAATATATACATAATATCCTCTCCTAGCGGTGCGGGAAAATCATCTTTACTTAAAGCTCTATTCGAAAAGTATAATTCTGACAACTCTATGTACCTTTCTGTTTCTCATACCACTCGTCCTCCGAGAGTAGGAGAAGTAAATGGTTCTCATTATCATTTCGTGAATGAAGATGAATTTAAAACCCTTATTGATAAAGATGCATTTTATGAATGGGCTCATGTTTTTGATAAGTATTATGGTACATCAAAGCTTCTAGTAAAAGAGAATATAGAACAAGGCCGAGATGTATTTCTAGACATCGATTGGCAAGGTGCTAGACAAATTAGAGAACAAGAAAAGAACGTAAAATCTATTTTTATACTACCTCCAAGCTTAGAAGAACTAAATAATAGATTACACCAAAGAGGTCAAGATTCAGAAGAAGTAATCGCCTCAAGAATGCAAAAAGCACAAAGAGAAATTAGTCATTACAATGAATATGATTATTGCTTAATAAATGATAATTTTGATGAATGTTTAAGTAAATTATGGGCTATAATTACTGCAAATAGAAACCTTAGCAATCCTGAATACAATAAAAATATAAATATCATTAAAAGTCTTTTAGAAAATTACGATAAGTAAATACTTTATTGATTTTAATTTTAGTGATAAAATAAAGAAAAATTTTTTATGAGGTAAAAAATGGCTCGAGTTACAGTTGAAGATGCAGTTAAACAAGTTGGTAATCGTTTTGATTTAGTTTTAACAGCAGCTCGTCGTGCAAGACAAATATCAGTAAATGGTTGCGATCCTCTAGTTGAATTAGAAAACGACAAACCAACAGTTATAGCTTTAAGAGAAATTGAAGAAGGGTTAATTTCTGAAGAATTTATGGATAAGCAAGACCAAAAAGGTCGTTTACGTAGTTCTGAAGAATATAACGAAGTTGTAGATTTACCTTCTTTAGAAAATATATCAATGTTTGATTAAAAGTTTTATTTTAATAAAAGGCTCTTCTATATTGAAGAGCCTTTTTTTATATCTTTATTAAATATTTGATATTAATTTAAATATGTTTCATATATTGTGCATTATAATATTACTAAGAACACTAAGGAGGATTTTGGTTTGTACAGCAATCTTTTTAACAATCTATATCTTACGTTAAAATCCTATCTTTCAGATGAACATATATTAATAATCGAAAAAGCTTATAAATGTGCATACAATGCTCATGAAGGACAAACAAGAAGTAGTGGTGAACCATATATTACTCACCCTATTGCTGTCGCCAAAATTCTAGCAGATTTAAAACTAGATTACCAAACAATCGTAGCCGCATTACTACATGATGTAATAGAGGATACTCCAATCACCGAAGATAATTTAAGACAACTATTCGGGGATGCTGTAACAAATCTTGTTATAGGGGTTACAAAACTCGACAAACTCCAATTTCGAGACCATAAAGAAGCTCAAGCAGAAAACTTCAGAAAAATGATTATGGCAATGACTAACGATATAAGAGTAATTCTTATAAAATTAGCCGATAGAACCCATAACATGAGAACAATTTCTGCTCTTAGACCAAACAAAAGAAGAAGAATAGCAAAAGAAACTCTAGAAATATTTGCTCCAATTGCTAACCGTTTAGGCATCAGTAATATAAAAAACGAACTGCAAGAACTTGGATTTGAAGCGACTTATCCAATGAGATATCGCGTATTAAAGGAAGCGATAAACAAAGCAAAAAACAACAGAAAGGAAATCATATCTTCTATTATTAAAGATATAAAAGGACGACTCAATGAATCAGATATTGAATATGAAATAGAAGGAAGAGAAAAACATATATATGCAATATATGAAAAAATGGTAAAGAAAGAAATTAAATTCCATGAGGTTATGGATATATATGGATTTAGAATCATTGTTAAATCTGTGGATAACTGTTATAGAGTTCTCGGAATCATGCACAATCTATTCAAACCACGTCCAGGTTCTTTCAAAGATTATATTGCAATACCTAAATTGAATGGATACCAATCGCTACATACCTCTTTGGTTGGACCCAATGGTCAACCAATAGAAATCCAAATACGTACTGAACTGATGCATAAAATGGCTGCTTGTGGGATTGCCGCACATTGGCACTACAAAACAAATGGCTCAGAGGAAAACAAATCTTCCGCACAAATTAATACACAACGTTGGATAAAAAGTCTTATCGAGTTACAGCAAAGTGCAAGCAATTCATTTGAGTTCATTGAAAGTGTTAAAACAGATTTATTTCCAGAAGAAATATATGTGTTTACACCTGAAGGCAAAATATTTGCCCTACCAATCGGTTCTACAGCTGTAGATTTTGCCTATGCTGTTCACTCCGATATAGGACAACACTGTATCGGAGCTAGAGTAAACCATCATCCTTATCCTCTAGCAAGACCTTTATCATCAGGTCAAAGCGTGGAAATCATTACCTCTCCAACATCCCAGCCGAGCGCATTATGGTTAGATAGTGTTGTAACATCAAAGGCTAGAACCAAAATAAGACAATACTTAAAAAGCTTAAGATACGAACAATGTTTAATACTTGGAAAAAGACTTTTAAGGAATGCTTTAGGAAACACCAAAATTACTGAAATACCAGATGCTAATATTAATAAAGTTTTAGAAGAATTTAACAAAAATAGCTTAAATGACCTTTATATAGACATTGCTCTAGGTAATGTTTTTACTGTAATCGTTGCAAATAAATTATTAGGTAATAATGTTTTAGACCATGTGTCTGACAACAAACTTTCAAACACTAATGGAACAAACAGCTCTATTAACGGTACCGGTGGATTATCTTACATCTTTGCAAACTGCTGTATGCCCGTTCCTGGTGATAAAATTATTGCACATGTAAATTTAGGGAAAGGATTAGTAATACACTCTGTTAACTGTGCTAATATCAAGAAGGAAAGTTCCAACTCACAATTTTTACAGGTTTCATGGAACTTAAATAACACATGTAATGAAGTATTCGACGTTGGATTACGTATCGAAATCGTAAATAGACAAGGAATGCTAAGTGAAATTTGTAACGCTGTATCAATATGTGGAGCAAATATAGATGCGATAAGATCTGAAGAAAAAGAAGGTCAAATCTATATTTTAAATATTATTATAGCTGTAAGAGACAGAATTCATTTAGCAAATATAATCAGAAAAATAAAAAATATAGAATCTGTTATAAAAGTAGTGAGAAAAAAATCATAAATGAACACTCAAAAACTTACAATAAAAACTGTGGATAACTATTTATTATTGGGACAAAGTTTCTGTCCTAATAGCTATTCCAAGCAAGTTATTATAGTTTTGGGTAACAAGGAAATTCCAAACAAATACTATGATTTTATACAAGATTTGTATAACAAAAATTTAAAGGTAATATGTTTCAACCTTAGAGGACAAGGCTTCAATGAGCATTTACTATCTAATAAAGAAAAATGTCACATAAATAATTTTAATGATTATGTTACAGATTTTGAATGTATAGTCAAAGCACAAGAAGACATACCTACATATCTTGTGTCCATATCTCTAGGTGGACTAATCACGTTAAATTATTTAAAGAATTGTAAATATTCAAGAAAAATCAAGGGCATTGTCTTTTTATCTCCATGCTTAGGTCTAAAATCTATTTTCCCAGATTTTTTAATCAAATCATTTTGTTATTATAAGCAACTTATTGACACTATTTTAAGAAGAAAAGAACCTTGTTTTTTATACTCAACAAATTATAAACCTCGTATTTTTGGACTAAATGCCAACACTTCTGACCTCGAAAAACATAATAAATACTTTAAACTATATGATATCCATCTTGAAGCAAGACTTGGTGGTGTAACACCTACGTGGCTATTAAATATCTTTAAAGCCATTGAAAATGTTAATTCATGCCAATGGGATATACCTATTAGTAACATTATTATTCTAAGTAAAAAAGACAATATTATTTCATACCCTAAAGCTATTAAATTTTTTAAAAAACATAATTCTAAAAATATTGATATAATGACACTTGATAATTCTTTACATGATATTTTGATTGAAAATAAAAATATCTATCAAAAAGCTGTTCAAAAAATTATTACCTTTATTGAAACATAAACCGAAAGGATACTTTATGCAAGACGATAATAATTACCTTGAAGACGAAGGAAATTACTATACAGATATCGCATTTAACGAGGATGATAAAACTAACTGGGATTACCCTATTAACTTTAACTCTTATGGTATACCAATTGATGAAGAAGGTCATGAACTTGAAGACGGTGATAACTACATGTTCAAAGACGACTTCGACTATCAAGACGATGATAATAATGAAGACAACTATTACTAATAATAGGAAAAAACATGAGTAACATACTAGAACAAATCCCACTACAAATTCTAACAGGCTTCTTAGGAAGTGGTAAAACAACGTTATTAAATAAAGTTGTACAAAACCCTGACATGAAAGGGACCGTATTAATTATTAATGAGGTAGGTGAAATAGGAATAGACAACAAGCTAATATCTACAGACAATCCTGTTATTCTATTAGACTCAGGTTGTATTTGTTGCTCTATACAAGATGGATTAGTTAACGTTTTACACTATTTAATTGAAGAAATTGATAATAATAATTTAGAGGTAAACCGAGTAATTATCGAAACAACAGGTATCGCAGATCCTGCTCCAATTATTGATTTACTATTTCACTACGTTGATATCGAATGTAACTACTGCTACGCAGGAACAATCACTATCGTTGATGGTGTTAACGCTAAGAACGAATTAGAAAAGAATTACGAAGCAGTAAAACAAATTGCATTAGCTGATAAAATTATAATCAGCAAAACAGAATTAATATCAAAAGAAGAACTAGACATCTTAAATTCTACAATCAGTGATTTAAATCCAACGGTTGAGATATACCATTCAACCCTTGATAACCCTCCTAGTGATGCTTTTACAAACTTCAATGTATTTGATACTCCAAAAGACATAAAATCAATTATGTCATGGATAAACTTAAAGAGAAAAGATTATAAATTAGCTTCAAATATGGTAGCTACATCTTTTAACAGTTTATCAACAAAGGCTATAAATCCTCATTCAAAATATACAACATTAAGCTTTAAATATGAAAAACCTTTAAGCAGAATGAGCGTTATTCAAACGTTTGATATGATTAACCAAACCTTTGGAGAATCTGTATTAAGATTAAAGGGAATTTTTGATTTTGACGAAGGGTATCCGTTTGTTATTCACGGTGTTAAAGGCGAATGCTATCCAATCTCAAACCAAGCAGAATGGGAAGGAAAACCTTTTACAGAAATGGTTATTATTTGTTCACCGTCTATTAGTGATTCTATAAAAGATATGGTAAATAGTTTTATTAAAACCATATAAGATAAATACAAAAAAAATCCCCAATATTTTGGGGATTTTTTATTTATACAATCAAAATTATTCGATAATTTCTTTCTTTTCAACGCCTGTAAAAATAACTTCTACACGTCTATCTGGAGCTAAACAGTCATTTAACTTCTTCTTGTTCTTGATGTTGTCACATGCATTACCAACTACAGACTGAGTTTCACCATAGCCTTTAGCTTGAATTGTATTTGGTTCTACACCTTGAGCAACAAATTCTTCTACAACAGCTCTTGCTCTCTTCTTAGATAAATCCATATTATACTTTTCAGAACCTGTACGATCTGTATGACCAGCAACTTCTATTTGAACATCTTCTAAGTTATTCTTCTTTATTTCACTAATAGCTTCAGTAACACTGCTCTTACCTTCTGCTGATAATTTTGCAGAATTTGTTTTAAATAAAGCCTTAGCATTTAAAGTAATATTATTTTTAACAATCTTCTTTTGCTTAACAACTTCTTTTACTGGTTCTGGTGCCACTTCTTTTACTGGTTCAGCAACTGGAGCATTACCACCAAACTTATATTCTAAACCTAAGCTTACCATTGATAAGTCTGGAGCATAACCAAAATCTTCTTTCTTCATGATCTTATGAGACCAAATATATTCTAATCTTAATTGAATATCTTCAAATGACAATCTTGAACCAATACCTAATAATGGTGAAACTTGAGATGCTGTTTTATCAAATACGTTATCGTTAACATTTGAATATAAACCACCAAACTTTAAGAAAACATCTGAACCTGAAGAAGATAAAGGAACAGCTACTAAAGCCGCTAATTCTGCACCATGAACCTTAGTTTTACCTAAATTCTTGCCATCAAAATTGCCTTTATATGCAAATTCACCAAAATAATCGTAGCCTAATTCTAAACCAAAGAAATCAGAGAAGTTATAACCAACATACGCACCGTACGCAAAATCTGTATGTTCATCAATTTTAACTCCGTAAGCATTTCTGCCACTATGGTCTTCTAAATGTCCAGCACCAAATTTTGCACCAACATATGATGTACCAGCTTCTTGAGCAGCACATACTGAACCAAATAAAGCTGTTGATATAACTAATGATGATAAAATTTTCTTCATAATCTTAATCCCACACTTAATATATTGTAAAGAAGTTAGATAATTTTTTAATTTGTCATTATTTTAAACATGTGAATTGTATGATTTTATTAGACATAAATCAATATTTTTGAACAGAAAATACTCAAATCCCCCGGTTAACACCTTTTTTTAGTATTTACCTTATAATTTTACTCATTCTCTAATAACATAATTTATAAATTTAGATATTGAGCACCCAAACAAAAAGCACAAACATCTGTTATTGCTACATTGACTTGACATATGCTATAGTTAAAACATTGTAAAATTTACAAAATCAAACTATTAAAAAACAATATATTCTAAAAACATCCACAAAAAGTTATCACTTCCTCCCTTATGGCTAAACGTTTTTTAACCTCAACTGTATAAAAAAGTAGTTAATTAATTTCTTTTGTCATTGTTTTAACTATTGTAATAAAACTTTCAGCTATAAAAACATGATTATCAATTATGTTATTATTTTTACCTGTTAGTACCCCCCATATACATCCATCAATTAAGGATACTAACAAGTAACGTAATGATTCTACATTTTGAACATTCTGACTAGGCACAATGTGTTCAACAATTAGTTGAAGATTTTTCTCGTACTCTTGTGCTAAATCTACAACTAATTGTCTTATCCTTTTATTGACATTCTTTCCCCATCTTAAATGGAAAATAATTTTCATAATATCTTGATTTTCTTTTACTCTGATAAAATTACTCAACTCTTGAAAAAGATGAGAAATTAAAACTTCTGCAACTTCATCATTAGTTGATATTTCACTTACTATACTATATATACTTAGCTTGCTAGATGTAGTTTCTTTAAATATGTTAATAAACAAGTCATCCTTATTTTTATAATACCAATATATAGCACCTCTAGTTACTCCTGCTTTTTGAGCTATTAGACTTAAATTAGTTTTTTCGTATCCCATAACACAAAACAAGCGTTTCGCTACTTTCTTTATTCTTTCTTTAGTTAATAAAGCTTCATCATAAGTTTTTTTAGCCATAATATACCTACACTGTTGAATGTTAAAAACATACTATCATAATAAATTCTATAAGATTATTATTTACATTTATAATTAACAATCATGTATGTATAATTATTTTTTTTTGAATGTTATGCTATATAATTATATAATTGTAATCATTTTTTTTATTTTGGAGTTATTAAATGTTTTATTCAGAAAAAATGCAAAAAATAAGCATTTTGATCGTAACTGTAATTTCTTCTCTGATGCTCTCATCATGTAAGGAAGATAAAAACCAAATAATAATGCCTCCTACTTCTGTAGATTATGTGCTTGCCGAAAAGAAAGATGTTCCCGTTTACTCTGAATTAATAGGCAGAACAGTCTCTGTAAAAACAGCAGAAGTTAGACCGCAGGTTTCAGGTGTAATCTTAAAAAGATTATTTGTCGAAGGCTCACAAGTTCAAGCTGGTCAACAATTATATCAAATAGATCCTGCAATCTATGATGCTAATTTAGCTAGTGCTAAAGCTGAATTAGCAAAAGCTGAAGCAAACTTATATAACGCAAAATTAAAATATGAACGTTATCAACAACTAATTAAAAGTCACTCTATCAGCCAACAAGAATTAGATGACTCACACGCAAATTATCTTGCTGCCCAAGCTTCAAAATTAGCAGCTCAAGCTGCAGTTAAAACTGCACAAATCAACTTAAATTACACTAAGGTTTACGCTCCAATTTCGGGTATTATCGGTAAATCTAATGTAACAGAAGGGGCCCTAGTTACTAATGGTCAAATGAATGAATTAGCAACAATTCATCAAATAGACCCAATGAACGCAGATCTTGGACAATCTGTAAGCGAATACCTATCGTACCAAAAGACGCCAAAGGAAAATATTAAAAATCTTAATGAAGTAACTTTATTCTTAGAAAATAACATTGAATATGAAAATAAAGGAAAGTTAAGTTTCTCTGAAGTTACTGTAGATGAAACAACTGGTATGGTTAACGTTCGTGTTTCTGTTCCAAATCCTAACAACATTTTACTTCCAGGAATGTTCGTAAAAGCAAAAATTTTACAAGGACAAAAAAAAGATAGCATCCTTATTCCTCAAATTGCTGTTATGAGACAAACTAACGGTACCTCTATTGTATACACAGTAACTGATAAAAACTGTCCTCCAAATGTAAAAGAATGTGTAGGTATGAAAGTTATCGATATCGTAGGAGAAGATGGAGATAAGTACATAATCCAATCAGAAATAAAAGAAGGTGACAAAATTATTACATCTAACCTTCAAAAAACTGGACCTGGTGCTCCTATAACTCCTATTCCACCAACTAAGAATTAAAAGAGGAAAATATGGCTCACTTCTTCATAGATAGACCCATATTTGCGTGGGTTATCGCTATTGTTATAATGCTAGGAGGTTTACTAGCATTAAACACATTACCTGTTTCTCAATATCCTACAATTGCTCCTCCGTCTGTTTCTATAAGAGCAGAATATCCAGGTGCGAATGCAACAACTGTAGAAGATACTGTTACAAAAGTTATAGAACAAAACATGATTGGTCTTGATGGCTATATGTATATGACCTCAACCTCAAATTCATATGGTCAATCAGAAATCAGTATTACTTTTGAACCTGGTACAAACCCTGATATTGCACAAGTTCAAGTTCAAAACAAATTACAACAATGTCAATCACAATTACCTCAAGTTGTTCAAACAAGCGGTATCGACGTAAAAAAGAGTACAAACAGCTTCTTAATGGTGGTAGGTTTAATTTCTGATGATCCAAACACGAAGCAAATAGACTTATCAGACTTTGCTAACTCTACTATGAAAGAACCTATTAGTAGAATAGAAGGTGTTGGAGACATTACTGTATTCGGTTCTGAATATTCCATGAGAGTATGGATTGATCCTGATAAAATTAATAACGTTAACATATCTGTTGGCGAAATATTAAATGCTATCAAAACACAAAATGCCCAAATAACTTATGGTTCGATTGGTTCAGAGCCTGTAAGAACTGGTCAAATGTACTCTTACACAATTTCAGGCCAATCAAGATTAACTTCTGTAGAAGAATTTGAAAATATCATTGTGAGAATGAATCAAGATGGTACAAAAGTTCTTCTAAAAGACGTTGCTAAAATTAATTTAGGCAATGAAAACTATAATTTTAACGCTGAATACAATGGCAAACCAACGGTTGGTATTGCTATAAAATTAGCCTCTGGAGCAAACGCTTTAGGTACTGCCCAACGTGTCGTAAAAGAAGTTGAAAACTTATCTCAATATTTTCCAAAAAATGTAAGACATGTTTATCCTTTTGATACCACACCGTTTATTAAAGTATCTATAAACGAAGTTGTACACACATTATACGAAGCAATCATTCTAGTTTTCTTCGTTATGTACATATTCCTTCAAAACTTTAGAGCAACTTTAATCCCTACAATTGCAGTACCTGTAGTTCTATTAGGTACATTTGGTATCATGTCAATCTTCGGATTCTCTATCAACACATTAACAATGTTTGGCCTTGTACTTGCTATAGGCTTGCTTGTTGATGATGCTATCGTTGTTGTAGAAAATGTTGAAAGAATCATGTCTGAAGAAAAACTTTCACCTAAAGAAGCTACTAAAAAGTCCATGAGCCAAATCACTGGAGCGTTAATTGGTATAGCTTTAGTATTAACAGCTGTATTTATTCCAATGGCATTCTTTGGTGGCTCTACAGGTGTTATTTATAGACAATTCTCTATTACAATCGTATCTGCGATGGTTTTATCAGTAATAGTTGCCTTAACTCTTACACCTGCTTTATGTGCTACGATGTTAGAACCAAAAACAAAGAGAGAACGTAGCTACAAAGGTGGTTTAGGTTTATTTTTCAGAATTAAAGATAAATTATATGAAACCTTCGAAAGAATTTTCTTACAAAAAATTTTCAACTACTTTAATAAATTTTTTACATACATTTCAAATACATATGTAAAATTTGTAAGATATGTAGTTAAATCAATTGCTCTATACATCATAATGTATGTAGCTATTTGTATTTCATTAGGTTTCATGTTCATAAGAATCCCGTCATCTTTCGTTCCAGAAGAAGACCAAGGTGTATTATTTGTTATGGTTCAGCTCCCATCTGGAGCAACATTATCTAGAACTGAAAATGTTCTTGCAAAAATGAGAGATTACTTCTTAACAAAAGAAGAAAAAAATATTGAATCAGTTATGACTGTAGCAGGGTTCTCTTTTGCAGGAAGTGGTCAAAACTCTGGTTTAGCTTTTGTTAAACTAAAAGATTGGTCATTAAGAACAGATAAAGAAAACCATGTTAAGCAAATCGTTAATAGAGCATTCCCTAATTTAATGGCAATAAGAGAAGGCTTAGTTATTCCTTTCAACTTACCAGCTATTCCTGAATTAGGTACAGCCGCTGGCTTCGATTTCTATGTTCAAGATCAAATGGCTTTAGGTCATTTAGCGTTAACAGAAGCTAAAAACAAGATTATTGCTGAAACAATGTCTGATAAATATTCAAAGCTTGTAACAAAAGTAAGAGAAAATAGTATGCCAGACACTCCTATGCTTAATGTTCAGTTAAATTATCAAAAAGCAATGTCTCAGTCATTAAATATCAATGACATAAACACCACTTTATCCACAGCTTTTGGTTCTGGATATGTTGATGACTTCATTTACAAAAACAGAATCAAGAAGATTTTTGTGCAAGCCGAAGCTTCTTCAAGAATGACAGAAGCTGATTTCTATAAGTGGCATGTACGAAATGCTCATGGAAAATTAGTACCATTCTCTTCTTTTGCTTCTTTAAAATGGTCTTTTGGTTCACCTCAATTACAAAGATTTAATGGTTTACCTGCTATTCAAATCAATGGTGAAGCAACACCAGGCATTTCAACAGGTCAAGCAATGGATGTAATGGAAGAAATAGTTAAGAACGTAGAAGGTAACTTCAACATTGCATGGCACGGTGTTTCATTCCAAGAAAAACTTGCAGGAAGTCAAACTGTAGCTTTATACTCTATCTCGTTATTATTCGTATTCTTATGTTTAGCAGCATTATACGAAAGTTGGAGTATTCCTTTCGCAGTTATGCTTGTTGTTCCTTTAGGTATTATTGGTGCTGTAGGTGCTGCTTACTTAACACAAATTATGCCATTCTTATTCCCATGGACACAGCCACTAGAAAACGACGTATACTTCCAAGTAGGTTTATTAACAACTGTTGGGCTTTCAGCTAAAAACGCTATATTAATCGTAGAATTTGCTAAGGAATTATACGATAAGGGGGAAAGATTAACAGAAGCTGTTGTAAAAGCTGCTCAAATTCGTTTAAGACCTATTCTTATGACATCTTTTGCATTCATACTAGGTGTTTTACCGTTAGCTATTAGTACAGGTGCGGGTGCTGCTGGTCGTAACGAAATTGGTATATGTGTAATAGGTGGTATGTTATCTGCTACTGTATTAGCTATATTCTTCGTTCCTGTATTCTTCGTATTGGTTATGAGATACTTTACTAAGTACAAACCTAGAGATGAAAAAATAAAGTTAAGACAAGAAAGCTAAATCTAGAATAAAAAACAAAATCCCCACATATTTTAGAGTGACCCCCGAAAGTTGAACAAAACTTCGGGGGTTATATTTATGAAGCTTACGTACGAAGATAAAGTCGAGATGTATCGACTTTGGAAAGAAGATCATTACAGTTCAATAAGACTTGCAACACTATTTAAATG